>CAJYHU010000001.1 GCA_913774655.1 uncultured Luteibacter sp.
CTACGCCGAGGATCGCGCGAAGGCCCGCGAGACGGTCGAGGCACAAGGCGATTTCATCGAAGTCCACGTAAGCACGTCGCTCGACGTGTGCGAGGCGCGCGACACCAAGGGTCTCTATGCGCAGGCGCGGGCCGGGGTGTTGAAGCAGTTCACCGGTATCAGCGATCCCTACGAGATACCCGAACGCCCCGACCTCACCCTGGACGGCGACACCGCCAGCCCCGCCGAACTCGCCTCGCGTATCGTCGCCGAGATGACGCGCCGGGGGCTCGTCGTTTAATGAGCCCTCAAACCCTGACGCCCAGGAGCCACCCCATGGCCTCACGCCACCGCGAACGTCATGTCACCGAACGCATCGGCTGGCTGCGGGCGTCCGTGCTCGGTGCCAACGACGGCATCGTGTCCACCGCCAGCCTGGTCATGGGCGTCGCGGCCGCGCATGCGTCCTCGTCGGCGATCCTGATCGCGGGCATGTCCGGCCTCGTCGCTGGCGCCATGTCGATGGCGGCGGGGGAATACGTGTCGGTGCACTCGCAGGCGGACAGCGAAAACGCTGAACTCGCGCGCGAAACCATGGAACTGCAGACCGACGTGGAAGGCGAGCGCCGCGAACTGGCGGCGATCTACGTCGGGCGAGGTCTCGAGCCCGCACTGGCCCGCCAGGTCGCGGAGCAATTGATGGCGCACGATGCCCTCGGCGCCCACAAGCGCGATGAACTGGGCATCACCGAGACGCTCGAGGCCCGCCCGTTGCAGGCGGCGATGGCCTCGGCCGTAAGCTTTGCGACGGGGGCCGCGTTGCCGCTCGTCGTCGTTACCCTCGCGCCCGCGAGCCACCTTCTGCCGTGGGTCTTCGTGACCGCGCTGGTCTTCCTGGCCGCCCTGGGCGCGCTGGCCGCCTATGCGGGCGGAGCGAACCGACGCACGGGTGCGATGCGCATCACCCTCTGGGGCGCGCTGGCGATGGCGGTCACCACCGGTGTCGGCATGCTTTTCGGTGGCGCCGCCTGACTCAGGCGAGCGTCGTCAGCGCCACCGGCACCACCGCGTCGCCGCTGATCACCTGGGCGTGGCCGTCCTGCACCATGAACTGGATCTGCATCGTCCGCTGCGTCATCGCCGCGAGCGCCTCGACCGTCGCTGGATCGACGTCGATCACCGATACGTTCTTGGTTCGCGCGATCGCGGGCGCGATCTTCTTCCACCACACCTCGGCGCCCCGGCCGCTGTACGTGTAGATGATCACGCGACGGGCCCGGCCGGCCGCGCGGCGGATGCGCTGCTCGTCGGGTTGGCCCAGGTCGATCCACAGGTCGATCTCGCCGGTGAGTTCCTTGCGCCACAGGTCCGGCTCGTCGTCGGCGCTGAGCCCTTTGCCGAACGCCAGCGTGTCGCTGGCATGCAACGCGAAGGCCAGCACGCGCACCATCATCCGCTCGTCGGTTTCCGACGGGTGCTGGGCGATGGTCAGGGCATGGCCCTGGTAGTAATGCCGGTCCATGTCGCTGACCTGCAGGTCGGCCTTGAAGATGGTCGATTTGAGTGCCACGAGAACTGCCGCGTGTCGATGTCGGCCGCCAAGCCTACACGAGCGGGCCCAGGCACGCCCGCGCGCCTCAATCGAGGCGGCGCGGATCGATGACCACGTGCTTGATCCGTTGACGTTTCCAGGTGTAGACGGCATGCACGAGACCGTCCGACGTCTGGATGACCGTGGGATAGGAAAACTCCGCACCCGGGGTGTCTTCCAGGTCGAGCACCTTATGCCAGTGTTGACCGTCCTTCGATATCGCCACTGCCAGCTGGCCGCGACCGTCCCACCACTGCGACCCATGCGAGGTGGGGTTGTAGACGATGAGCGAGCGGCCGTCGGCGAGCACGAGCGCGTCGATCCCCGAGTTGGGGTTGGGCAGGTCGAGCAGCCGCATCGGCGTCCATGTGCGGCCACCATCCTGCGATACCGTGCTGAACACTTTGTCTTGCTTCGTGCGGCCTATCGCCTGGAGCGACCCGTCGCGATGCAGAAGGAGGGCCGGCTGGATGGCTTCGATAGGCTGCGGCCCCATGGGCGGCGACACCACCTGCCAGGTCGCGCCCTCGTCGGTCGACCGCTCGACGTGCACGCGCCAATGGTCGCCCTCGGTGCTCGATGGACTGACGACAGTGCCGTCGGCCAGTTGCACCGGCGGGTTCTTGATCGGCCCCAGTATGCCCTGGGGCAGTCGACGCGGCGGTGACCAGTGCGCGCCGTCGTCCATGGACGTCATGAGCATGCCCCACCAGTGCTGGGGATCGGGCCCCACCTTGTAGAACAGCATCAGCGAACCGCGATGGGTGCGGAACAGCACGGGGTTCCACGTGGGCAGGCGCGTGCCGTCCGGCTGGGCGCCGTTGGCGACCTCGATCGGTTCGGACCAGCCGTTGGCCTGCCGGCGCGACACCCAGATGCCCACGTCCGGGTCACGCTCGTGCTTGCCCCCGAACCAGGCGGCGACCAGCCCCGCGGGCGTCTGCGCCAGCGTGGCGGCGTGGCTTTGCGGTGTCGTCTGGCGCGCGCCGACGAATTCGCTGCCGACGAGGGCGGACGCCTGGGTGGCGGCCGCGATCGATGGCACGAGGAGCAGGGCGGTCACGAAACACGTCCACCGCGCGCGACGCTTGAACATCATGGCAACGGGATCCAGAACAAGGAAGGCCGGCAGTGTCGCATGCTGCCCGATGGCATCGCGATGCGGTACGCGTCCGCAGGAATCTACGGCCGTACCTCGATCGACGTACGTGCGCGACCGCGGGATAGACCGTCCGGTGGACTGCCCGCGTTCGCCTCGCTGGGCTGTAATGCCTTCGTCACCAGTTACGGCGGCGTGCATCAGGGGAAAGCTATGAACGTCGTCGACGCCAGATGCGTCCCGGCCATCGTGATGGGGCAGGGAGCCACCGCGCTCGGCATCCTGCGCAGCCTCGCACTGGCTGGCATTCCCGCCTACGTCGCGTGCCCGCCGGACGACCTCGCCACGCGATCGCGCTGGTTCCGTCCTCCGCCGGGCGCGCCGTGGGACGGAAGGCCGGGCCCGTCGGCCATGGCCGCGCTGGGTGCGATGCCGCTGGACCGCGCCGTGCTGATCCCGGGCGCCGACGACGCGGCGCTATGGCTGTCCGAGTTGCCGTCCAATGACCTGGGCAGCCGCTTCGCGGTATCCACGGCGACCCGCGGCGTGCAGGCGTTGCTGCAGGACAAGGCGGCGTTCGCCGCGCATCTTGCCGCGACAGGCATCCCCCATCCACGCACGTTCCACCTCGGCTCGTTGAGCGATGTGGCCGCCGTGCCGATGGAGGCGTTACAGCGGGTCTTCATCAAGCCAGTGAACTCGCAGCGTTTCAGCGACGTCGTGGGCGTGAAAGGGGTTTGGGTGCAGAGCCGCGACGAGCTTCGGGAGACCTGGGCCCGCCTGCATGCGCAAGGCTTCTCGTTGATGGCCCAGGAATACCTGCCGGGGCCGGCGACGGAACACGTCTTTATCGACGGGTTCCGCGACGGGAAGGGCGAGTACGCCGGTTTGTTCGCGAGGCAACGCGTGCGGATGTCGCCGCCCGACTTCGGCAACAGTTCGTGCTCGCGCTCGATCCCGCTCGCCGACGTCGGCGAGGCGGTGGGGCATGTACGACACCTGCTGGACGGGCTGGGCTATCGGGGCATCTTCAGCGCGGAATTCAAGCGTGATCCGCGTGACGGGGTGTTCCGCATCCTGGAGGTGAACACGCGCGCGTGGACCTACGTGGAGTTCGCCGCGCGCCGCGGGGTAAACGTGTGCGAGATGGCGTGGCGCGACGCGCTCGGGCAGCCCGTGCCGGCGGCGGTCGAACGCTATCCCGTCGGCAAGCGGTGCATCGATCTCTACCACGACCTGGCGAGCCTGGGCCGCACGCCCGGTCTTGGCGTTGCCGGGCGGGTGCGCGCGGCCTTCGAATGGGCCCGCGCCGACCTGCATGTGTTCCGGCTGGATGATCCCGGTCCCGCGCTGCACGTGCTGGGCGGCTTGGTGCGAAAGCGCCTTGAACGCATGGGGCCGGCCCAGACCGTGCGTTCGAAGAGCCCTCGGCGATCCTGACGCTACGGCCACCAGCGGCGCGATAACCGACCACCGGGGCCGTAGGCACCGGCCTGCGCCGGTGCGACGGGGTGTTGAGAGGTTGGGGTTTCCGCTATCCCGGCGCGAAGCGATCGTGTCGTGCAAGCGGGCTCCCGG
>CAJYHU010000002.1 GCA_913774655.1 uncultured Luteibacter sp.
GCCCGGGCGAGCGCGTCGGCAGGCTCGCCCGCGGGGCAGGCGACAAGAACGATAAGGGGGGTGGGGATGGCGTCGGGCATGGATGGGCGATGGCTGACGGGAGTGGGTGGCGCAGACCCCTTCACCACTGAAGGAGAAAGACGCTACGGGTGCGCCCACGCCAGCTTACCGCCACCGGTTCCCTCAAGCGCAAGCCGCGCCTCCACGTCCCGTCGCCCGCTTTTTTCATCCCACCCCCTTGAACCCGATCCATCCATCGCCATCTCTGCGCCAGCGCCAGACCCCTTCCGATCCCGGTCGGGGTTTGGCAAAATTCTGGCACTCACCCTGGCCGAGTGCTAACAGGGTGAACCTTTTTCCTTAATCAACAACCACCTGCTTGGAGTAGTCATGAGCAAGCTGAAGCCGTTGCACGATCGCGTCATCGTCAAGCGCCTCGAGGAAGAGCGTGTCTCCGCTGGCGGCATCGTCATTCCCGACAGCGCCACCGAAAAGCCCACCCGCGGCAAGGTCATCGCCGCCGGTACCGGCCTGACCCTGGCCAGCGGCACCGTCCGCGCCATGGGCGTGAAGGAAGGCGACGTGGTCCTGTTCGGCAAGTACGCCGGCCAGGAAATCAAGGTCGATGGCGAAGAGCTGGTCTTCCTGAAGGAAGACGACATCGTGGCGGTGCTCGAAGGCTGAGGGCGTGACGCGTCGCCGTTGACCGGCTGACGCGCCGCCCCCGCGCTTTCGCTCCTACTTACGTTTCACTCTTTACTTTTACGAAGGATCTAGAAATGGCAGCCAAAGAAGTCCGCTTCGGCGAAGACGTCCGCGCCCGCATGCTCAAGGGTGTGAACACCCTCGCCAACGCCGTCAAGGTCACGCTCGGTCCGAAGGGCCGCAACGTCGTGCTCGAGAAGAGCTTCGGCACCCCGACCGTCACCAAGGACGGCGTCTCGGTCGCGAAGGAAATCGAACTCGCCGACAAGTACGAGAACATCGGCGCCCAGATCGTGAAGGAAGCCGCCTCCAAGACCTCCGACGTGGCCGGTGACGGCACCACGACGGCCACGGTTCTTGCCCAGGCGTTCATCCAGGAAGGCCTCAAGGCCGTCGCCGCCGGCATCAACCCGATGGACCTCAAGCGCGGCATCGACCAGGCCGTCACGGCCGCCGTCGGCGAGCTGAAGAGCCTGTCCAAGCCCACCGCCGACGACAAGGCGATTGCCCAGGTCGGCACCATCTCGGCCAACTCCGACGCCAACATCGGCGATATCATCGCCAACGCGATGAAGAAGGTCGGCAAGGAAGGCGTGATCACGGTCGAGGAAGGCTCGGGCCTGGAGAACGAGCTCGACGTCGTCGAGGGCATGCAGTTCGATCGCGGCTACCTGTCGCCGTACTTCATCAACAACCAGCAGTCGCAGCAGGTTGAACTGGACGACCCGTTCATCCTCATCCACGACAAGAAGATCTCCAACGTGCGCGAGCTGCTTCCGGCGCTCGAAGCCGTCGCCAAGGCCGGCAAGCCGCTGCTGATCGTCGCCGAGGAAGTCGAGGGCGAAGCCCTGGCCACCCTCGTGGTCAACACCATCCGTGGCATCGTGAAGGTCGCCGCCGTCAAGGCGCCGGGCTTCGGTGACCGCCGCAAGGCCATCCTCGAAGACATCGCTATCCTCACCAACGGCGTGGTCATCTCCGAGGAAGTGGGCCTGCAGCTCGACAAGGCCACCATCAACGACCTCGGCCGCGCCAAGCGCGTCGTGATCACCAAGGAAAACACCACGATCATCGACGGTGCCGGCGAAGCGGAGAAGATCCAGTCGCGCATCGGCCAGATCAAGGCGCAGATCGAAGAGACCTCGTCGGACTACGACCGCGAGAAGCTCCAGGAGCGCGTGGCGAAGCTGGCCGGCGGCGTGGCCGTCATCAAGGTCGGCGCCGCGACCGAAGTCGAGATGAAGGAAAAGAAGGCCCGCGTCGAAGACGCCCTGCACGCCACCCGTGCGGCCGTCGAAGAGGGCGTGGTCCCGGGCGGCGGCGTCGCCCTGATCCGTGCGCTCAAGGCGCTCGAAGGCGTCAAGGGTGCCAACCCCGACCAGGACCTCGGCATCGCGATCACCCGTCGCACGCTGGAAGCCCCGCTGCGCGCCATTGTCACCAACGCCGGCGAAGAAGCCTCGGTCATCGTCAACAAGGTCAAGGAAGGCACCGGTAACTTCGGTTACAACGCCGCCAATGGCGAGTTCGGCGACATGATCCAGTTCGGCATCCTCGACCCGACCAAGGTGACGCGTTCGGCCCTGCAGTTCGCCGCCTCGGTGGCTGGCTCGATCATCACGACCGAAGCCGCCGTCACCGAAGTGCCGAAGAAGGACGAAGGCCACGCCCATGGCGCCCCGGGCGGCATGGGTGGCATGGGCGGCATGGACTTCTAAGTCCTTCCGCATCCGTGCACACGAAGAGCCCCGCGAAAGCGGGGCTCTTTTTTTGGGGTTCAGTACGAAAGGGTTGCCGACGTGGCCGTAGTGCTCAGCCCGTAGCCGCATTGCGGATCGATGCCCGAGGTGTTGCTGCCCTGCCACGGCGGATTCGACACGCGGGTGTTGTTGCGGTCGTACACCTGGATGTTGCTGAAGGTGATAGGGCCGCCGGGATACTGGCCGCAGGTCGCGACGTTGTAGACCTCCAGCACCCCGCCGAAGACCCACGTCAGGTCGGCGTAGGGGTTGGTGGTGAGCGACGAGGTGCGGCCCGTGGTCGTGTTGCGCGAATCGATCTTCCACGTCGAGCACGCTTGCCCTGCCGCGCAAGTGGAGTAGGTGTCGCCTACCACCACGTCGCCCGTGCGCGCGGGGATCGGATCGCTATGGAACGTGGTGCCGTCGACGCAGCAGTTCCAGCTCGCCAGGGTCCAGGCCTGGTCGTTGTACCCATTCCAACCGAGCACGGGCTGCAGGATCGACTGCACGGTCGGCAGCTGTTCGAGTCCGGGGAAGAAGTAGATCACCTGGTTACTCTTGGTAGACGGTGCGCTGGGCACGGTCCAGGTCGCGACGATGCGGCCGATCGGCTTGCTGCTTGTGTAATTGGCGGCCTGCACCCATCCGCTCTGCGCCGGCGGTGGCGTGTGAGTGAAGGTGTGCGTTCCGTTCGCTTCGATGCGTTCGCCCGACAGGGTGAAGTTCGGCTTAGTGCAGGTGGCCGCCCGCTCCATGACGCCGGAGGCGCGGTGAATCACGCCGTTCGCCTGCAATCGATCACCCGGGTGCACCGTGGCGACGCAATCCGGCGAGAAATACCCGTTCGGGGTTATCACGTAATCGTCGGGGATGCCCGTGGGCTTGGCAGAGGCCGGCATGCTGCCGACGCGCGTAAGCTGAAGCGATGGCACAATATCTTGCGAATCGGTGGCGTGCGCCGCCAGGGTAAAAGCGAAGATGGCGGCGACGATGCCCGCGCGCGCCACGGTCCTGCGAAGTGAAGCGAACCTCTTCATGCGTGTGACTCCTGCCTCGAGTGGGAGAGAGTCCGTGATGTGCCGACCGACCCCGGCCGACACGCGCCCCGTGTTCCGCCACCGCGAACGATGGACGACCGACGCTAGCGGCGGTGCATGCGATGAAGTGTGACGCGCGTTACGTTCGCGGCGTTCTTGCCGCGAGCGTGCTATTGCCCGGCGCCGACGGCGGGTTCGTCGGCGAAGATGCCTGCGGGGCGCGCCGTCGCGGGCGCGGCAGGCGGCGCGAGGTACTGCGCCACCAACGGATCGAGCTTTCGCTTCATTCGCAGTAGCGCGATGTTGCCCATCGGTCCATCGGTGTGCCGCGCGATGTCGTCTTCCGGGGGCGAGGGCGCATCGGGCGCGTGCGTGAGCGCCGCCAGGTGGGGCCCCATGACCTGGGTCAACGCGAAGTACGGATCGTCATGGATACCGGCGCGCTCGAGCAAGCGGCCGGGCAGCATCCAGGCGGCTACGTCGTCACGCTGG
>CAJYHU010000003.1 GCA_913774655.1 uncultured Luteibacter sp.
GGCAAGAGGAGGGGGAGTAAGGTCCTGAGGGACGATTGCGGAGGCAGGTTTGACGTGAGCGAGACGCACGGCGCTGATGACCTGCTCGGAGAGCTCCTCGTAGGTGTTGGCCTGTATTAGGAACGCCATGTCCACCACCAACGTTGTCACCACCCCAAACACCAACCCCAGCACCCCGTTCGCCACCGCCGACGACCAAAAATCTGGTGTTATAGTTAACTACAACACCGGTCACCCAGTTCACTACAGGAGAAGCACCATGAAACACCTCAACTACGTCGCCGCCGTCGCCTCCCTCGCCATGGCCGTGGTCACCCTCTCGGTATTCAGCAGCACGAGCACCGCCAGCGCGCCGCTCACGGTCATCAACGGCACGCATGTCACCGACCTGGCGCCGATCGTCGTCTACGCCCACGCCGACGATAGCGTCGCCGCCCTCTGACCCCCACCCCGCACGTCATCGGAGTCGACACCCATGAAAGCGCCGAACCTCATCGCACTGACCGCATCCCTACTGATCGCCGGCACGAGCGTGTTCGCCCTGCGCTCCTTCGATGACCGTGCCGCCGCCCTGTCGGCCGCACCGCACGTCGTCAACGGCATCCGGGTCGTCGACCTGGCCACCGTGACGGTGAGGCCGACCGACGCGGACGTGCGCCAGGCCCTGCCGGCGGGCGAAGCCGTGATCGACTCGGCCGCCGCCGCCCTCAAGCGCAGCGCCGAAGACCGCGCCGCCGCGCTCATCGGCGCACAGCTGAGCATGCCCTACTATTCGTTCGGTACCGCATTGCGCCCATCGGCGAAGGATTGAATACATGTCCATCACCTGGAACGACAGCGTCCCGATCTACCGCCAGCTGCGCGAGCGCGTGGTGGCGATGATCCTGGACGGCGCCTTGAATGAAGGCGATCCGCTGCCGTCGGTCCGCCAGGTCGCGGGGGATTTCCAGATCAACCCGCTGACCGTGTCCAAGGCGTACCAGGAGCTGGTCGACGAACAACTGGTTGAGAAACGGAGGGGTCTTGGCATGTTCGTAATCGACGGAGCGCGCGAAGCGTTGCTCAAGAGTGAAAGGGAGC
Organism: uncultured Luteibacter sp.; assembly: GCA_913774655.1. Lineage (GTDB taxonomy): Bacteria > Pseudomonadota > Gammaproteobacteria > Xanthomonadales > Rhodanobacteraceae > Luteibacter > Luteibacter sahnii. The sequence continues at coordinate 1,081 of CAJYHU010000003.1, forward strand.
GCTTCCTGCGCGAGGAATGGCCGGCACTCTACGCCCGCCTCCAGCGCATGGGCCTCGATCTGAAAACCCTGATGCGTGAGGCCGATGGCCCCACAAAGGATCTGTCATGACCTCGGTCGTCACCGCCAAGGGCCTCAGCAAGCGCTACCGGTCGCAGCCCGCGCTCGACGGCGCGTCGTTCACGATCGGGCCCGGGCGCATCGTCGGTCTCATCGGTCCGAACGGCGCAGGCAAGACCACGGCGCTCAAGGCCATTCTCGGCCTCACCACGTTCGACGGCCACCTGGAGGTGCTCGGCCTCGACCCACGCAAGGATCGCAACACCCTGATGGAGCAGGTCTGCTTCATCGCCGACGTGGCGGTGCTGCCGCGCTGGTTGAAAGTGGCCGACGCGGTCGATTTCGTGGCCAACACCCACCCCCGCTTCGACCGTGCGAAGTGCGAGGCCTTCCTGGCACGCACCAAGCTGCAGCCGAAGCAGAAGGTGCGCCAGCTCTCCAAGGGCATGATCGTGCAGTTGCACCTGGCCCTGGTCATGTCCATCGACGCGAAGCTGCTGGTGCTCGACGAACCCACGCTCGGCCTGGACATCCTCTATCGCAAGCAGTTCTACCAGAGCCTGCTGGAAGACTACTTCGACGAGGAAAAAACCATCCTGGTCACGACCCACCAGGTCGAGGAGATCGAGCACATCCTCACCGACCTGATGTTCATCCGCGATGGCCGCATCGTGCTTGACGCCGACATGGATACCATCGGCGAACGCTTCAGCGAAGTGCTGGTGGGTCCGGAGCTGGCCAACGCGGCACGCCAGCTCAACCCCCTGGACGAGCGCCAGGTGTTCGGCAAGAGCATTTTCCTTTTCGACAACGTCAGCCGATCCGAGCTGGAACGCCTGGGTGAGGTTCGACGCCCATCGATCGGCGACCTCTTCGTCGCCACCATGAAGGGCACCTACGCATGAAAACCTTCTTCTGGCTGGTCAAGCGCGAGTTCTGGGAGCACAAGGGCGGCTTCGTCACCGCGCCCCTCGTGGCCGGTGCCATCGGCTTCCTGCTCAACGCCATGCTTATCGCGTTCGGCGAGGGCCACTACGCCGGGGCCAATTTCCACACCAACTTCTCGGCGGCGTACGACAGCGCCGACCTCGCCAAGGCGGGTGTGGTCGTCGACGGCCTGCTCTACGGCGTGACGCTGATGATCCTGATCGTCACCGCCATCGTCGTGTTCTTCTACTGCCTGGGCTCGCTCTACGACGATCGCCGCGACCGCAGCGTGCTGTTCTGGAAATCGCTGCCGCTGTCGGACACCACGACGGTGCTGTCGAAGCTGGCCAGCGCGGTGATCTTCGCCCCGGCGATCGCGGTGGTCGTCGGTGTGGTCGTGGGCCTGGCGCTGACGATCATGTTCGTCGGCGTCGCGAGCTTGCATGGCCTGTCGGCATGGCCGCTGCTGATGCAAGCGCACCCGTTCAAGGTCACGCTGAACCTGATCCTGCTGATCCCGCTCTACGCGCTCTGGGCGCTTCCCACCGCCGGCTGGCTGATGCTCTGCTCCGCCTTCGCGCGCAGCAAGCCGTTCCTGTGGGCCATCGCCCTCCCCGTCGGCACCGGTGTGCTCGTGAGCTGGTGGGGGCTGATGATCGGCGACAGTGGGTTCAGCCGCTGGTTCTGGCCGAACGTGGTGGGCCGCATGCTCGGTGGCCTGATCCCCGCGGGCTGGGTCAACAGCACCTCGCGGGTGGTCCACTCCAGCGATATCGACCTGGCGCTCCACCAGGGCGATCCGGCCGCGGCGCTGGACCAGATCGGCCTGGCCTTCCACTACAGCGCGGTGACCAACCCCTCGCTCTACGTCGGCGTACTGGCCGGGGCCGCGATGATTGCCGGCGCCATCTGGTTCCGGCGGTGGCGGGACGACAGCTGACCGCGCAGCAACCTCACAAACGAAAAACGGCCCCGTGGGGGCCGTTTTTCTTGGTTCTCCACGGAAGTCCGGGGACCCTCCCAGCGATCGACCTTATGGCCCGGTGGGTGGTTTGATTCGGCGAGTCGTGAGGTTGTGGCGACCTTGTAGCGTCCGAACGCGTTGCACTTGGACGGTGTCGCAGGGAGACCTTGGTGTCCACCCTCGCTGCTCGGACAGTCCTCCGCGTTCGACAGGGATGGCCGCTGACGCGGCCCATGGTCTTGATTGGCCTGCGGCCGCTCCCTTGTGCGGAACTCGCCTCGAGGGTGGACACCAAGGTCTCTTGCGGACGGTGAGGTCGGGTGCTGGGAAAGCGCGGGTCGTTCTATGGCTGATTTGCGTGAGCGCTGCGTGAGCTGTGAAACGGCAGCCCGACAACGGGTATCCGACGTCGCGACGGGCTGACCGGCGCTGCCGGGTGGGGCGACGTGAAGCTCATGGGCTCGCTGCGGTGGCCGATGCGCCGTACGGGCTCTCACAACACGCCACCTCAGTCACGGGGGGAGTCTTCGGTATCCGCCCTCGAGGCGAGTTCCGCACAAGGAAGCGGCCGAAGGCCACTTAGGGGCACGGGCCGCGCCAGCGGCCCTTCCCTGTCGAACGCGGAGGACTGTCCGAGCAGCGAGGGTGGGCATCGAAGGCTCTGGCCTTACCGTCCGAGCCGACGGCAAGGCCTGCGGCATCCGCGCATTTCCGCGAAGAGCCTTTTTCTTTAGGTTGGTGGGCGCCGATCAGGCCATGTCGCCCAGGATGCGCCGGGCGGTATCTTTCTGGACCTGGGTGCCTTCGGCCATCACCTCGTCGAGCATGAGGCGGGCCCCTTCGGCGTCGCCCATGTCGAGATAGGCGCGGGCCAGGTCGAGCTTGGTGTCCACCGGATCGTCACTGAAGGCCTCCGGTGATGCGTCGAGCGTCAGCGGCTCCTCCTCCGGGAAGTGGGGCTCGTCAAAGCGCGGGGGTTCGTCGAAACGAGGCGCGTCGAGGTGGTGGTCCGTGGCGATCGGTTGTACCGGCGCGTCAGGCACCTCATCGAACGACCAGGTCTGGCGATCTTCCGGCAGCCGGGTCTCTTCGGCGAGCACGTCCTCGAAACTGCGTTCGTGGGTGTCGTGCGTGCCGTGATCGGCAGGCAGGTGGGGCGGCTCGGCGTAGGGTGACGCGGGCGCGTCCACGTCGAACACGTCGGGCGCGTTGGGACGCACCTCATCCTCGGCGCGATGCATCGGGGTGAGGTCGAAGTTGAAGTGATATTCGCTGTGCTTCTGCGGCGTGTGGGCGGGCTGGGTATCGTCGTCCGGACTGGTCACGTAATGGCCCAGGTCGAACTCCTCGAGCGCGGCGGCCTCGTGGGCGGCGAGCGGCGTCGACGCCACGTAGGTATCGGACGCCAACGCGTCGTCATCGACCGCATGCGAGGGCGCGCCGCCGAACAGCGGGTGCGTCGGGTCGAGCTCCTGCCCCATGGCCACCACGTCGCGCCATTCGGGCTGCTCCGGATCGGAGACGTGCGCATACATCGCTTCGGCGGCGGCTTCGAAATGATCGACGTCGCCACGGCCGTAATACAGGCTCACCAGTTCAAGGTGGAGGCCGATGTCGTCCGGATGCTCGGCCAGGGCATCGAGGATCTCGCGCTGATCGGGATCGATGCCATCGAGGTTGTCCAGGCGGGGCTCGTCGCCGAAGCGATCGGCCAGCGAAGGCGTCGCGGCGACCGGCGCCACCGGCGTGGCTTTCTTACGCCGGGCGACCAGCGCCAGCAGAAGCAACAGCACCACCACGCCGCCCGCCCCCCAGGCCCAGGGTTCCATGAACCAGGGAGTTTCCTCGGTGGGAGACGGCGCGACCGGCGGCGCGGCCACCGGTGCCGCCGGCTTCGCCGCCTGGGCAGGCGTCGCGGCCGGTTCGTGCAGAGGGGTCGTCACGACCGTGGCGCCTGGCTTGACGGACGCGGACGTGGCCGGTTGCGGTGCACTGGCCACCGCGGGCGGCGGGATGGCCGCCGACACGGGCGCCGCCGGAGCCGGGGCTGCGGGAGCGGATGGCGTGGTGGACGCGGGCGCCGCCGGTGCCTTGCCCGCCTCGGCCAGCTTGCGCTGAAGCTCGGCGATCTCGGCATCCTTAAGGCTGATGAGGCGGTCGTTCTTCGATTTGATGGCTTCGAGGTCGGCCACGCGGGACTTCAGTTCGTCGCTCTGCTGGCGGAGCGAGGCGACCGATTCCTGCGATGTGGCCAATTCCTGCTTCAGGCCTGCGATCTGGGTGTCACCGCTGCCGTTCTTCGAGCCGGCACGCGTCGAGGCCGCGTCACCGCCCTCCTTCGCTGGCACGAGTGCAAGGCGATCGCCGCCGGCGGCGGCGCGCGCCTTCCCCTGCGCGGCGCCCGTCGATGCCGCGTCGGCCACCGCGGTCGGCGTGCGGGCCGCACCGGCACGCCAGGCCTCGTTCTGCCGGCGCACTTCGGTAAGGGCGGCCGCGGCCGACTGGGCTTTCACGTCGTCGGCGGACGGAATGCGCAGCACCGCGCCGGTCTTCAACGCATTGATGTTGTCGCGGTAGAACGCGTCGGGGTTGGCCTTCTGCAAAGCCACGAGCATCTGGTTGATGTCGGCACCGTCCGCGTGGTCGCGGGCGATCGCCGATAAGGTTTCGCCCCGTTTCACCGGACCGATCTGGTCGGTGGAGGCCCCGCGCGGGCGCGGCGAGGGCGCCGGCGTCGCATTCGCGCGAGGCGCGGGCGACGCCGTACGCACCGGCGGCGGCACCGGTGTGGCGGGCATCGGAGGTTCCGCGCGGGATGGCTGGGTGTCGGGCGACACACGTGCCGGCACCTCGGAGGTGCGCGAGGGCCGCGGGCCGGGGGCCACGCTCGCACCGGGCGTGGATGGCGTGCTACCCGGCGGATCGAGCAGCATGGTGACCTCGCGGACCACCGTGTTGCCGCCGCTGCTCACTTCCACGAGAAAATCGAGGTAGGTGTCCCGAATCGGCTCGCTGCTGGTGACGCGCACCATCGGCTGGCCGCCCGCGCCCTTGACCACGGTGAAATTCAGCGCCACCGGCAAGCCGTCACGATTGAGTCCGGCTCGGGAGAAGGCTTCGGGCGACGCGAGCGTGACGTGCACGTCGCCGGCGCGTCCGGTGAGGCCCGTGACGGGGATGTCCGCCACCAGCGGCTGGTCGATGGTCGACCGCACCTGCGCGGGACCGAGGTTCTGCGCCATGGCGTGACTGCCGCCCGCGGCGAGCGCCAGCATGATGGACAGCTTGAGTGTGCGGTTCATTGGTCGCTTCCCCCGAACGTAAATCCGTGCTGACGGCACGCCTTCTTCGGGCGAATCGCCGTAAAGGCGCCACTGTAGTGCACCCCAGCAACAACTAACAATAGCGGCCACGGGCAGTTACGGAACAACGTTGAGGCCAGGCTCACGTCGCCCCGGGGCCCGTAAGCGCCCCCTGTGCATCCCGTCGTCATACGACGGCGTCTACGGCTTTTGCCGGGCATCCAGCTGGCGCTGGAGCTCGGCGATCTTGCGGTCCCGCTCGTCGAGCGACTGACTGGCCGAGGAGGACTCGGCCTCCAGGGCGTCGACGCGCGCTTTGAGCGTCTTGACCTGCTGTCCTTCGGACTGGACCTGCCCGCGCGACGCGTTCAGCTTTGCACGCGTGACCTTGGCGCCCTCGGCGTGCGTCGCCTCCGCCTGCCGCGCCAGCACCGGCGAGGCCAGGGCGAGCAGAAGGCACCCGGCGAAGGCGGCGCGACCGGTCATCAGAGGTAGTCCCGAACGAGGATTTCAGCGATCTGCACGGCGTTGAGCGCGGCACCCTTGCGGATGTTGTCGGCGACCACCCATAGGTCGAGGCCGCGATCGTGGGAGATGTCCTCGCGAATACGGCCCACGAAGACCGGATCTTTACCCGCCGCGTCGCCCACCGGCGTGGGGTAGCCGCCCGGCACGCGATCGTCCATCACCACGACGCCCTCGGCCTGCTCAAGCAGCTCGCGGGCACGTTCGACCGTGATCTTGTCACGCGTTTCGATGTGCACCGCCTCGGCATGGCCGTAGAACACGGGCACGCGCACGGCGGTGGGGTTTACCTGGATCGACGGGTCTTCGAGGATTTTCCGGGTCTCCCAGACCATCTTCATTTCTTCCTTGGTGTAGCCGTTGGCCTGGAAGTCATCGATGTGCGGGATCACGTTGAAGGCGATCTGCTTGGGAAACTTGGCCGTCTCCACCTCCTGGAAGTTGAGCATCTGGGCGGTCTGCCGGCCCAGTTCTTCCAGGCCGCTGCGGCCGGCGCCCGATACCGACTGGTAGGTGGCGACGTTGATCCGTTCGATGCCCGCCTCGTGGTGCAGGGGCGCCAGCGCCACCAGCATCTGCATGGTCGAGCAGTTGGGATTGGCGATGATGCCGCGCACGGTGTAATCGGCGATGGCGTGCGGATTGACCTCCGACACCACCAGGGGGATGTCGTCCTGATAACGGTATTCGGACGTGTTGTCGATCACCACCGCCCCCGCGGCCGCCGCCCGGGGGGCGTGTTCCCGGCTGACCGATCCGCCGGCCGAGAAGAAGGCGATGTCCACGCCGTCGAAGTCGAAGGTGGCGAGGTCTTTGACGACGCAAGGTTTTCCGGCGAAATCGACCGTACCGCCCGCCGAGCGCTCGCTCGCAAGGGGAATCAGTTCGCTCACGGGGAAGTCCCGCTCGGCGAGGATCGACAGGAGGGTTTCGCCGACCGCGCCGGTCGCGCCCACCATGGCCACCTTGTAACTCGTCTTCTTGCTCATCTAAGGCTCGTGTTGGCGTGGGTCGAGGGTCCGCCGGCGTCGGCCAGCACACCCGGGTTGAGAATCGTGGGTGGCCGGCCGGCGTGAGGGCCCTGCCCGAACGCCGCCAGCACATTGTCCACAGCCAGCGACGCCATATCGCGACGTGTGTCGCGACTTGCGCTGGCGATGTGTGGGCTGAGCACCACATTGGGAAGCGCCATCAGCGCGGGATGCACTTGCGGCTCCCCCTCGAAGACGTCCAGTCCCGCGGCGGCGATGGTGCCGTCGGCCAAGGCTCGGGCCAGCGCCGCGTCGTCGACGATGCCGCCCCGGGCGATGTTCGTGAGCGTCGCGGTGGGTTTCATCGCCTTCAACTCGGCCTCGCCGATGACATGCCGGTTGGCCGGCGTGAAGGGCAACACCAGCACCAGGTGGTCGGCCCGCGCCAGCAAGGTGGCCTTGTCGACGTAGGTCGCCCCGCATTCGTGCTCGATCGCCGGATCGAGCCGCGAGCGGTTGTGGTAGATCACCGGCGAACGAAAGCCCGCCGCGCGGCGAGCGAGAGCCTTCCCGATACGACCCATGACCAGGATGCCGAGGGTCTTGCCGTGCACGTCGGCG
>CAJYHU010000004.1 GCA_913774655.1 uncultured Luteibacter sp.
GGATGGCCGCGTCACCGTGTTTCCCAAGGCGGGTCAGCCGATCCTCGACGACGTGCAGAGCCTCTTGCGCACGCAGAACCTCGAAGTGTCTGAAATCCAGCTCGAACGTGGCCGCCTCGACGAGGTCTTCCGCCAGATCACCACCGCGCCACGGGGAGGCCAGGCATGAGCGCGGTCTCGGCCATCGCCCGGCGCGAACTGGGTAGCTACTTCGTCACCCCGGTGGCGTACGTGTTCATGGTCATCTTTCTGGTGATGGCGGGGCTGCTCACCTTCTACACCGGCGATTTCTACGGGCGCGGGCTTGCCGACCTGCAACCGTTCTTCGACATGCATCCCTGGCTCTACCTCGTGCTCGTGCCCGCCTCGACCATGTCGATGTGGGCCGAGGAGCGGGCCTCCGGCACGATGGAGCTGCTGCTCTCGTTGCCGGTGACGATCTCGCAGGCGGTGCTGGGCAAGTTCCTGGCCGCCTGGGTCTTCATCGGCATCTGCCTGGCCCTGACCTTTCCCATGTGGATCATCGTCAACTACCTCGGCGACCCCGACAACGGGGTGATCCTGGCGGGCTACGTGGGCAGCTGGCTCATGGCGGGCGCGTTTCTTTCGATCGGCGCGTGCATGTCGACCGTGACGCGCAGCCAGGTGGTGGCCTTCATCCTCACCGCGTCCGTGTGTTTCCTGCTCCTGCTCATCGGCCAGCCGCAGGTGCTCGATTTCCTCCAGGACACGGTGCCGCCCAAACTTATCGGCGCGATGGGCCAGCTCAGCATCTCGCGCCACGCGGCGTCGATCGCACGGGGCGTGCTCGACCTGCGTGACCTCGTGTACTTTTTCGCCACCATCGTCGCCTGGCTCACCGCCAGCGTGGTGATGATCGACCTCAAGAGGACGCGCTGACGCCATGCGTAAGCCGCACCTCACACGCTCGTTTCTCCTGCGGCTGTCGCTGGCCGGGGTTGCCCTGTTGTTCCTGGTGGTGATCGGCGTCAGCTCGCTGTCGCTGCGCACGGCCCGGGTCGACCTCACGGCCGACCGCATCTACACGCTCACGCCCGGCACGGAAAAGATCGTCGATGGCCTGCGCGAGCCGGTGACACTCACGCTGTATTTTTCCGAGCACGCCACGCGCGACCTCCCGCAGCTGCGCAGCTACGAGCAGCGTGTGCAGGAGATGCTTCGCGAGATGGCCGTGCGGGCGCATGGGCGCATCCGCTTCCGGGTGATCGACCCGGTGCCGTACTCCGACGACGAGGACGCGGCGCAGAGCTATGGGCTCACGCCGGCCACGGGTGGCAGCAACGGCGAGCGCGTGTTCTTCGGCCTCGTGGGCACGGGCGGGCAGGGCGAGGTACCGCCGCAGTCCATCGCATTCTTCGACCCCGCCCGCGAAGCCTTCGTCGAATACGACATCGCCAAGTTGCTCTACGAACTGGGCATGCCGAAGAAGCCGCGCCTGGGCATCGTCAGTTCGCTCCCGGTCGAGGGCAACCTCGTGATCGGCGAGCCCGCCTGGGCGGCGGTGCACCAGCTCGACCAGCTCGCCGACGTCGTTTCCATCGATCCGCAGGGACTGACCCGCATCGATCCGTCGATCAAGCTGCTTTTGCTTATCCACCCGAAGAAACTCTCCGACGACGCGCTCTACGCGATCGACCAATATGTGCTGCGCGGCGGACGTCTCGCCGTGTTCGTCGACCCCGACGCGGAGATGGATCCCGCTCCCCTGGTGGATTCCCATGGCGTGGTCGACGACCATGACTCCGATCTGCGCCGCCTCTTCGAGGCGTGGGGCGTGGTCTACGATCCGGCGAAGGTCGTGCTCGACCGATCGCAGGCCCTCACCATCGAGCTCAACGGCAATACGGTCGCCCACCCGGCGATGCTCGGCCTGGGCACGCAAGACCTCAACCACGACGATGTCGTCACCGCCAGCCTGCAGCGGGTGAACGTCTCCACCGCCGGCTTCTTCGATCTGGCGCCCAACACCCGGGCGCGCCTCCTGCCGCTCGTGCAGACCTCGGACGACGCCATGGTCGTGCCCGCGCAGCGTGCGCGCGAGGCCGCGGCCGATCCTTCCAGTCTGCTTGAAAATTACCAACCCACCCACGACCGCTACGTGCTCGCGGCGCGCCTGCGCGACGTCTTCCACACGGCGTTTCCCGAACGCCACGAGGCCGGCCACCTCAACGTCGCCGCGGCGCCCGGGGACATCGTGCTGGTGGCCGACACCGACATGCTCTCCGACCGCCTGTGGATCGACGTGCAGCCCCTCCTGGGCCAGCAGCAGCTGACGCCGTTCGCGAACAACGGCGACTTCGTCGCCAACATCGTCGACAACCTCGGCGGGTCGAGCGAATTGCTGTCGATCCGCGGTCGGGCCAACCTGCAGCGACCGTTCACCAAGGTGCGGGCGCTCCAGGCGGCCGCCGACCGCAAGTTCCTGGCGAAGAAACGCGAGCTCGAAAACGAGCTGTACGAGACGCAGCGTCGGCTGTCCGAACTGCAGCCGGCCAAGGGCAATACCGCGGGCGCGGCGACCGCCGAGCAGCGCCGCGAGGTCGAGAAATACCTCCAGCGCAAGCTCGCCATCGGCAAGG
>CAJYHU010000005.1 GCA_913774655.1 uncultured Luteibacter sp.
GCACGATCAGCGATTGGATCCACTTTTACAACCACCAGCGACCGCATCAGGCGCTGAAGATGAAAACACCCGCCGAGGCGTATGCGTTAGCGGCCTGACCTGTGCAGGATGTGCTGGGTCATTACAATGGCTTGAACACACCCCGCGCGGTCACCAACGCCGCCGGCGCCGTGGTGTGGTCGTGGGCCTACCAGGGCAACCCATTGGTGAGAAGGCACCGACTTCGACCGGCGGTTATATGCTGAACCTGCGGTTCGCGGGTCAGTACGGGGATCGGGAAAGTGGGCTCATCTACAACATTCATCGCTACTACGACAGCGCCACGGGGCGATACATTCAGAGCGATCCCATGGGATGGGCTGCGGGTATAACTACATACTCGTACGTTGGAGGCATGCCACTTACACAAATTGACCCTGACGGTTTAGAGGGGATTGGGCCTTGGACTTTCGAACCTGGCGCCCGGCGTGATGAGTACGAGGCATATGAGCGATCATGTGATACATTTGATTACGATGCATTTGCGGACTAAGTTAGAGATAATGCAATCGATCCATCGATCGCAGCCTCAACGCTTGCTACAACACTGGGCATAGGAACGATGCCGAAGACCGCTGCGGAACTTCGAGGCCTAGGCATTGCCAAAACAGCAATGAATCCTTATACAAGCCAGCTCAGCAGGTGGTCCGGCAGGCTTGGCACGCGATCGCTGCGATTGATCGGCAGAACGAGCGTGGGAGTGACTGCAGGAGCTATCGCAACTGGTGCAACCATCTTTGAAGGCTTTTACGACTTGAGTATCGAAGGTCAAGCGGCGGCACTTGCCACGAAGACCAAGGCATGTGGCTGCAAATGACGGGACAAGGATGCCATGTCGGTCGACATTGAGTTTCTCTCGCGTCAAAGACTCGCTGCTATCTTCAATATACTGGTGGATCAACTCCGACCTGACTGGATCTTTGGTAGTGACCTTAAGTCGAGTTTTCGATCCGACTTTGCACGAAACGAGTTCGACGTTGTCAATGATGACATCCACGACGTCGCCGATAGGAATGCCACGCGTCTTCTTGGTGAAGGGCGGCTAGTAATTTCAACCGTCGGTGAATACTGCGAATTCATGGTCAACCTAAGTCGGAATAACTTCGACGTCGTTAAACGCGTGCTCACATCGAGCACTGGGCTTCCCGGAAGGTCTGGGCTTTAAGTCTGCAACGAGCGTGATGATCGTTATCGATAGATCGACGTTTTTGCCTGAAAGACCGCACTGCGATCGTAAGCTCCCTGACGTGGCCCACTTTTTCGACACAGCCCATAACGAGAGGTAAGGTCGCTTCACCCACAGGCCCGATCGGGCCCCGGAGGAGCGATGAAGAAGTCGCGGTTTACCGAAGAACAAGTCATCTACGCGTTGCGCTTGGCGGAGTCAGGAACTCTCGTCACGGACGTATGTCGGCAGATGGGCATCAGCGAGACCACCTTCTACGTCTGGAAGAAGAAGTACGCCAGCCTCGGCGTAGCCGAGCTGCGCCACCCAAGTGGCAATGGGCGTAGCATCGAGACGGGTAGTCATCGTCGCAACTCCTGTCGTGTGTAAGAATATTTAGGATGCTCTCGTCGACGGTGGCTGCCCACTAAATTACGCTTCGGAAGGTACTACGGCACCGAGTTCACCCGCAAGGTCGTTGACGAATGGACCTACAGCCACGGCATCCACTTGGATTTCATCCACCCGGGACGTCCGACGGAGAACGGTATGATCGAATCATTCAACGGTCGCTTGCGCGACGAATGCCTCAACGTCCATGCGTTCGAATCGATCGAGGATGCGCGGCAAATACTGGAAGCCTGGCGCAACGACTACAACCAGCATCGACCCCACGGATCGCTTGGCCATCTGACCCCGAGCGAGTACGCACTGAAAGGTCAGGAAGCGAGGTCAAAAGCGCCCCGACTCGAGTTTAAACGTGTATGAAAAATGGGACGACGTCACATCCGCGGCATCGATGTGACAGTGCGTGGCATCGTTATCAACGGACAATTTAATATTGGAACGGCGTTCATTGCATGATGATTACTGCGGTCGAGCACAGGGCTTTATCAGAAATCCTGCTTTCTCTCGGAGTGCGCGAGTCCCATCTAGAGCCGTTTCTTGAGCGCCTGACAGTTCACCGGCGCGAATGGAGCGAAGACGTAGCTGATGCGCAGAAATGCATTGGCCAGTTCGTATATTTCTTGCCGAGCGAGAAGTTACCCGTGGACTCGTCAGTGACGCATAAAGGCGTATGGGCCTCTCATGCTGAAGAAGCCGGTGGCGCCGATTTCTTACTATTCTTCAAGTCCGGTGTTCCTCAATTTCTTGAGGTTGGATTTTTTGGAATTTCGGTCCCCAAGACCATAATGAATGGATCAGTCGCTGACTTTGACTTTAGGGCCTGCGGCATAAATTAGGGGTGCATCGCGTCTTTGTGGCGAGCGTAGCGTTCAGAAGCTCTGCGTTAGTGCCACAATCAATCTCCTGGGGCAATATGCCAAAGAGCGCCTGCCTTTGAGATGCTGGCAATCCCCGCATATGGATTCGCCGTCTGACCATTTAAGTTGTTGTATGAACCGTAACCGCAGGAATAAACCTGGAAGGGTCGTTCGGCAAAAGAGAATGCGTCACGCAATATGTGAAAGCAAAAAAAGGAGGCCAGCGGCCTCCTTTTTTTATAACTTTTCAAATGCAAGTCACCCGCACTTCGAATACCCACAATTCAAACAAGTCTGACACCCATCCATCAACACGAGCGCCTGCGTATTGCACTTGCTGCAAAGCGTAGCGCCAGCGGGGAAGCCGGAGGCGTTGGTGTGGGTGTCGTTGCCTGTTGCGGCGGTGTCGCTGGTTCCAATCGCCGATGAAGTGGCTCCCATGACAGCAGCGGTGGAGGTGGCCGAGTTGGCCTTCTCGTAAGCCGCGCGCTTCTCGGCGATAAGCTGCCGCGTCGCCTCGCTCATCTCGGGATCATGGATGAGCCCGATCGACTTCATGTGCTGCTCGATCACCGCGCCGATCTCGGCCACGATGCTGGGCATGTAGACGCCGCCGGCCTTGAAGTAGCCGCCGCGAGGGTCGAAGACGGCCTTGAGCTCTTCGACGATGAACGTCACGTCGCCACCCTTGCGGAAGACGGCGGACAGGATTCGGGTGAGCGCCACGATCCACTGGAAGTGGTCCATGTTCTTCGAGTTGATGAACAACTCGAACGGACGGCGCTGTTCGTGCGGCGTGCCCGGGTTGAGCACGATGTCGTTGATGGTCACGTACAGCGCGTGCTCGAAGAGCGGCGACTTGATCTTGTACGTGTTGCCCACGAGCGTCTCGGGACGCTCCAGGCTTTCGTGCATCTGGATGACTTCGGCGACCGGCGCGGCATCTTTCACCGGCGCGGCAGCGGGGGCCGGGGCGGCCTTGTCTTCGGGCTTAACGACCTGGTAGCCCTTGATCTTCTTATCGATCTTGATCGCCATGACTTACGTTTCCTGCTGACTCGGTGGCGGCGCGCCCGGTGGGTATCCGGCCCGGCGCATGCGCCGGGCCGGATGGGTGCTACTTACTTGCGACGGCCACGGCCGGCGGTCTTGCGCGCCGACGTACGGCCGGTGGTGCTGGCAGTGGACCTCTTTGCCGCCTTGACGGCGGACTTCTTGCCGGTTGCCTTGCGGGCGACCGTGTTGCCGGCGGCCTTGCGAGCCGTCTTCTTCGTGGCGCCGCGGCCGGTCACCTTGCGGGCGACCTTGCCGACGGACTTCGTCACCGCCTTTGGGGCGGCGCTGGCCTTCTTGGCGACGCGGGAAGCGACCTTCTTGACGGCCTTCTTCACCGCGGCGACCTTGCGGCCGGCGGTCTTCTTGCCGCCACGCTTGCTGGCGGCCTTGGAGGCGTTGCCGCGCTTGGCGACGACGGCCTTCGAGGCGCTGCCCCGCTTGGCGGCGGTCTTCTTCGTGGTGGAGGCCTTGCGACCGGTGACCTTCTTCGAAGCAACCTTCTTGGAGGCGACCTTCTTCGAGGCGGTCTTCTTGGCGGCCGTCTTCTTCACGGCGGCCTTCTTGGCGGCGGCCTTCTTGGCGGCGACCTTCTTGGCCGCGGCTTTCTTCGCCGGCGCTTTCTTGGCGGTGGCCTTCTTGGCAGCAGCCTTCTTTACCGCCGCCTTCTTCGCGGCCACCTTCTTGGTGGCGGCCTTCTTCACGGCCGCTTTCTTTGCGGTGGCCTTCTTGGCGGCCGCTTTCTTCGGCGTCGCCTTGCTGGACGACGTCGAAGCGGCCTTGCGGGCCGGCTTCGCGGCCACCGGGGTCGGGGCCTCGTCGGCGACCACCGGGGCGGTCGTCACCGGGGCGGCGGCCGGCCTGGCCTTCCTGGCGGCGGGCTTGCGCGGTGCCTTCGGCGTCTGGGCCTTCATCACCGGGAGGTCGGCGTAATCGGAGTCGGTGAGCTCGGCATGACCGAACGCGTCGTCCTGCGGCGACGGGGCGGCATCGGCGATCGCCTTCTTGGCCACCGGCTTGCGCTTGACCACCGGCTTCGGGGTGAGCGGCGCGGCGGGTGCCGCGTCGTGATCACCGTGATCGGCGTGGGAGGCTTCCGGAGCCGGGGTGTGCGCGGACGCGGTGTCGTCGTGATCGTGCGAGGTGCCGGCGTCGCCGTCGGGGGTGCCGTGGTGGTCGGGCAGCGTGCCCTCGGCGGTGTCGTCGTGTTCGGTTGCCATGATGTGTATCCCTCTCCGCGGGGTCAGAACTTGCCGTAGTAGCCTTCTTTCAGGGCATCGAAGAGGTTGGCGGCGGTGTGCATTTCACCGTCGTATTCCACTTCGTCATTACCCTTCAGTTCGACAACGCTACCGTCTTCCAATTCGAAGCGATAGAGGGTGTTTTCCAGATCGGTTTCTTTCACCAGCACGCCCTGGAAGGCGGCGGGGTTGAAACGGAACGTGGTGCACCCCTTCAGGCCCTGCTTGTACGCGTAGAAGTAGATGTCCTTGAAGTCTTCGTACGGGTAGTCGGTGGGCACGTTGGCCGTCTTGGAAATGGAGCTGTCGACCCATTTCTGCGAAGCGGCCTGGATATCCACGTGCTCTTTCGGGCTGATGTCGTCGGCGGCCACGAAGTAATCCGGCAGGCGGGCCTTCGGGTCGTCGGAATACGGCATGGCGTCGCCGTTGATCAGGGCGCGGTAGGCAAGCAGCTCGTAGCTGTAGACCTCGACCTTTTCCTTGCTCTTCTTGCCCTCGCGGATGACGTTGCGCGAATAGTGGTGGGCGAAGCTGGGCTCGATGCCGTTGGAGGCATTGTTGGCCAGGCTGAGCGAGATGGTGCCGGTGGGCGCGATGGACGAGTGGTGGGTGAAGCGGGCGCCGGTCTCGGCCAGGGCCTCCACCAGGTCGGGGGCCACCGAGGCCACGCGCTGCATGTAGCGCGAATACTTCGCGTGCAGCACGCTGCCGCGGATGCTGTCGCCGGCCTTCCAACCGTCGCGGACCATCTCGGGGCGCTTGCGCAGCATGTCGCCGGTCACGGTGAATTCGCGCGCCAGGATCGGGGCCGGGCCCTTTTCCCTGGCGAGGTCGAGGGCCACTTCCCAGCCGGCCACGGCCATCTCGCGGGACACTTCTTCGGTGAACGCCACGGCGTCGGCCGTGCCGTAGCGCATCTTGAGCATGGTGAGCGTGGAGCCCAGGCCCAGGAAGCCCATGCCGTGGCGGCGCTTGGAGAGGATCTCGTTGCGCTGCTGCTCAAGCGGCAGGCCGTTGATCTCGACCACGTTGTCGAGCATGCGGGTGAACACGCGCACGACCTCGCGGTATTCGTCCCAGTCGAAGCGGGCCTTGGGGCCGAACGGGTCGCGCACGAACAGGGTGAGGTTCACCGAGCCGAGCAGGCACGAGCCGTACGGCGGCAGGGGCTGCTCGCCGCAGGGGTTGGTGGCGCGGATGTGCTCGCACCACCAGTTGTTGTTCATCTCGTTGACGCGGTCGATAAGGATGAAACCCGGCTCGGCGTAGTCATACGTCGAGACCATGATCATGTCCCACAGGTGCCGGGCACGGATGTGGCCGTAGATCTTGCAGGCCACCAGGCCGTCGTCGCGGGTGACGTAGTTTTCGGTGGTGGGCCACTCGCGCCAGATCACCTTGGCGGGATCGGCCAGGTCGATTTCGTCCTGTTCCTTCACGTGCACCGGGAAGACGGTGGGCCAGTCCTGGTCGTTTTCGACGGCGTCCATGAAGCCGTCGGTGATCAGCAGCGACAGGTTGAACTGGCGCAGGCGCCCGTCTTCGCGCTTGGCGCGGATGAATTCTTTTGCGTCCGGATGACTCACGTCGAACGTGCCCATCTGCGCGCCGCGGCGGCCGCCGGCGGACGAGACGGTGAAGCACATCTTGTCGTAGATATCCATGAACGACAGCGGGCCCGACGTATGGGCGCCGGCGCCGCTCACGTAGGCGCCACGCGGGCGCAGCGTGCTGAATTCGTAGCCGATGCCGCATCCGGCCTTCAGGGTGAGGCCCGCTTCGTGCACCTTCTCGAGGATGTCGTCCATCGAGTCGTGGATGGTGCCTGACACGGTGCAGTTGATCGTGGAGGTGGCCGGCTTGTGCTCGAGCGCGCCCGCGTTGGACGTGATGCGGCCGGCGGGAATCGCACCGCGGCGCAGCGCCCAGAGGAATCGCTCATGCCAGTGCTGGCGCAGCTCGTCGGTGGCTTCCACCTCGGCCAAGGCACGGGCCACGCGCTGGTAGGTCTCGTCCACCGAGCCGTCCACGGGCGCGCCGGACTTCGACTTCAGGCGGTATTTCTTGTCCCAGATGTCATGCGAGGCGGGCTGGAGCGGGATGGCCGCGGGATCGAGCCCCATGGCTTGCGCACGTGCAGTGCTCATGTCGTTGTCGTCCTCGAGCTTAGGCCGTGGTCGGCCTTTTGTATTGGGTAGCCTGCCGCACCCCCGTCGGCACCCTTTGCAGGGCGCGTCGACCGTCCATGGCCCGTCGCCAACCCCTTCAGGGGAAAACCCCTTTGACGGCGACGGTTTGAAACGGGAACCTGAGTCTCCGCAACACCATTACTTGGTGACGAGCGAGTGACGGAACACAAGATGTTGTGGTTGCGGCCGGTGTGAACCTTAGCGCCGGAGCATACCGATGTAAAGTGTCGGCCGACGCCGTCTCACCGTGTGAAACCGAACGGCTTCGACGCGGTCGAAGGCGCCGATCCACGTGCCCCGGAGCACACCCGCCAAGGAGTTCCTGTCATGCGTTCAACCCTTTATCGGCACACCACCCGACTCGTCCTCGGCGCCGTCCTCGCGATGGCGCTGGCACCGCCGACGATGGCCGGCACCGCCCTGCCCGCCTCCGTCGATGGCCAGCCCATGCCTTCGCTGGCGCCGATGCTGGCGAAGGTCACGCCCGCGGTGGTCAACATCTCCACCAAGACGCGCGTACGCACGCGCGATGCGTATTTCGACGATCCGCTCTTCGGTCAGTTGTTCGGCATGCAGGGCGCGCCGCGCGAGCGGGTGGCGCAGAGCCTGGGCTCGGGCGTGGTGGTGGACGCGGCCAAGGGCTACGTGCTCACCAACAACCACGTGGTGGGCGGCGCGGACGACATCACGGTCACCTTGCAGGACGGACGCGACCTCAAGGCGAAGCTGATCGGAACCGACCCCGACACCGACGTGGCGGTGCTGCAGATTCCCGCCCAGGACCTCCAGGCGCTGCCCATCGCGGATTCGGCGCAGCTGCGCGTGGGTGACTTCGTGGTGGCGGTGGGCGATCCGTTCGGGCTGGGCCAGACGGCGACCTCGGGCATGGTCTCGGCGCTCGGTCGGTCCGGGCTGGGCAAGGGCATCCAGAACTTCATCCAGACCGATGCCTCGATCAACCCCGGTAACTCGGGCGGCGCGCTGGTGAACCTGCGCGGTGAACTGGTGGGCATCAATTCGATGATCTTTACCCCGTCGGGCGGCAACGTGGGCATCGGCTTCGCCATCCCCACCGACCTGGCCACCGGCGTGATGAAGCAGTTGCTGGCCTACGGCAAGGTGCGCCGGGGCAACCTGGGCGTGGAGGTGCAGGACATCACCCCGCGCGTCGCCCAGGCGCTGGGCCTGAAGGACACCAACGGCGCGGTGGTCACCCGGGTGAACGACGGCTCGCCGGCCGACGGTGCCGGGTTGCAGACGGGCGACGTGCTGACCGCGGTGGACGGCAAGACGGTGCGCAACGCGCAGGACGTGCGTAATGCCGAAGGGCTGCTGCCGCTCGGCGCGAAGGTGAAGCTCTCGGTGCGGCGCGAGGGTTCGGCGCGAGAGGTGGAGGCCACCATCGCGGCGGTGAAGCTGGCGACGCTTGACGGCGGCAAGGTCGACAAACGCCTGGCCGGGGTGACCCTGAGCGACCTCTCGCCGGAGCAGAAGGCCGGCGGGCTTTACGGCGTGTCGCTGGCCTCGGTGCAGCGCGGGTCGGCGGCCTACGCGGCCGGGTTGCGCGACGGCGACGTGGTGGTGGCGGTGCAGCGCCAGCGGATCAACGGGGTGAAGTCCCTGCCGACGACGGGCTCGCTGCCGGTGCGGCAGTTGTTGCTGTCGGTCGTGCGGGATGGCGACGTGTATTACGTGGTGCTTTGATGGGAGGCTGAGGGGCGCCGCATCGCCGACACGGTCGGCTCCATCCCCTCGGTAGCAAGGCCAAGGCCATCCGGGTCACCCTTTTCTGGGGGAGCGCGCCCTGCGCGCGACCGGAGCGTCGCTACCGGAGGGGTGGGAGCCGACCGTGTCGGCGATGGGTCTGGACGCGGTTCGGGGCGGGCAAATTCCCTACAGCCTACGTTCCGTTTCATCCCGGCACGATGCTGAACGATGTCGATGGTGCGCCAGCGCCTGCAATGGCCCACAATGGCGCCCTCTTGCCAACCCCGTTCCGTCCCGAGGTTCTAGCCGTCCATGTCCTTTCGTCTCACGCGACTGTTCACCGCCACGTTGATCGGCCTTAGCGCCTCCGCCACCGTCCTTGCCGCCGGCTCCCAGTTGATCTGGCGCGGCGACGTCACCACCGCTCGCGGTGTGGTCACCGACGTGGCCAAGGCCTGGGAGAAATCCGGCAAGGGCAAGATCGAGCTCCAGCCGTTCAATACCGCCTCGGGCATCGATGCCGTGTCCAAGGGCACCGCCGACCTTGCCGGTTCGGCCCGCCCCAGCATCGGCGCCGCCGAGCAGTCGCTCACCTTCACGCCGGTGGCGTGGGACGCCCTGGTGATGGTCACCTACCCGTCCAACCCGGTGAGCAACATTTCGCTGATGCAGCTCCATGAGATCTACATGGGCCACATCACCAACTGGAAGGAACTCGGCGGCGACGACGCCCCGATCAACCTCTACTCGGTCGCCAGCCCCAACGACGGCGTGGAATACAGCATGCGCAAGCTGCTGTTCGGCCGCGGCAACCAGCCGGTGGCCTCGCCGCGCCTCTACGTGAACACGGCCAAGCTCGAAGAGGGCGTCACCCTCGACCGCCATGGCCTGGGTGCCTCCACCCTCGGTGGCGTGGCGGGCAACAAGAAGCTGAAGCTGCTCTCCATCGATGGCGTGTCCCCGTCGGAATCCACCATCGCCAGCGGCGCCTATCCGCTCTACACCGAGCTTTACCTGGTGTCGAACGACACCAGCCCGAAGGCGGCCGACGTGAAGGACTTCATCGCCTTCGTCACCTCCAGCGCCGGCAGTTCGCTGCTACGTGCGCACGACCTGGTGCCTTACGCCGACGGCGCCTCGCTGGCCGCTGGCGACGCCGCCCGCCGCGCGAAGATCGCCTCTACCGTGGGCACCCGCAAGAACGCTGGCCAGCCGATGACCACCGCCGAGCCGGCCGTGGCCGCCGCGGCCGCGCAGACCGCGCCCACGAAGGAAACCGCCGTTGCCACCACGAAGGGCAAGGGCAAGGCCGCGAAGGAAGCCAAGGCCACCGTGGCCGCCGAGCCGTCGCAGTTCGCGAAGGTCGCGTCCAGTGTCGCCACCACGGCGCACCAGGGTTTCTCGGGCATCCGTGGCGAAGCCATCACGGTGTCGGACAACGCCAAGCGGGGCGGTCGCTTCGCCAAGGTCACCGCCGACGTGGTCACGGTGAAGGGCAAGCCCGTCGCCAAGCCGGTCGACGCCTCGGAAAAACCCTCGGGCAAGATCGACACGCCCAAGGCTACCGAGGCCAAGCCGGCCAAGGCCGAGCCGAAGCCGGTCGCCAAGGCCGAGAAGAAGGAAAAGGCCGCCGCCGGCCGCACCTACAAGGTGTCGCAGGGCGACACGCTCTACTCCATCGCCAAGCGCAACAACCTCGACGTGAACGAGCTGCGCTCGCTCAACGGCCTGAAGGACAACAACGTCCATCCGGGCCAGGTGCTGAAGGTCGGCGCGCGTTGACGTGACCATCCGCGCCATCACGCTCGACCTCGACGACACGCTCTGGCCGGTGCTTCCGGCCCTCATCGAGGCCGAGCACTGCGCGGATCGCTGGCTCAAGCAACACCATCCCGACGTCGCGCTCGCATGGCCCATCGAGGCCATGCGAGCGCTTCGCGAGAAGATCACCGTCGATTATCCGCATCTCGCGCACGACTTCAGCGAGCAGCGCCGCCTCACCATTCGCCATGCCTTCGCCGAGTGCGGTATCGCCGAGGCGCCGGTGGAAGAGCTCTGGCGCATCTACTACGTGGCGCGCAACAACGTCGAGCTGTATCCCGACAGCCTCGCGGCGTTGGAGCGCATCGCCGCCCGCCTTCCGATCGCCAGCGTCTCCAACGGCAACGCCGACCTGGAGATGATCGGCCTGCATCATCTCTTCCATGCCCGGGTGAACGCCTCGGGCGTAGGCGCGGCCAAACCCGATCCGAAGATCTTCCTGCATGCCGCCGAGGCCCTGGGCGTGGCGCCGACGCAGATTCTCCACGTGGGCGACGATCCGTTGCTCGACGTGGTGGGCGCGCATGCGGTGGGCATGCGCACCGTGTGGCTCAACCGCACGGGTGAGGCCTGGTCGCATGGGCCCGAGCCGGACTTTGTTTTCAGCAATATGACCGAACTCGCCGATTGGGTTGAGACGGCGACGGACACCCACCGGTAGAATGGGGTTACGCTGATTGCAACGAATCACTGGCGCAGGTAGGCACCGCGCCGAACGGGAGTCCTGATGTCGCCGCTGATCGAACGCAAGTCCGGAAAACGTCGCAGCATTCCGATCGAAACCGTGGATGTGGCCGGACTGCCCGATGCCGAAGCGCGCCTTGCCCCTGCCCATCGGCAGTGGATGACGTCCACCGGCTTCCGGGGCCTCCCCGGCGCCTGCCTCGTCTTGCCCGACACCCGTGGCGCGATCGCGCGCGTGCTGGTGGGCGTGGATCGTACCGATCCGCTGTCTGCGCTGGGGGATTTTGCGCGTCGCTTGCCGGAGGGCGTGTACGAGATCGCCGATGAGGGCGTGATCGAGGATCGCGACCTGCTGGCCCTGGGTTGGGCGCTGGGCGCCTATCGATTCGATCGCTATCGCAAGGCCGGGCGCGCGACCGCGTCGCTGGCCGTGGAAGGCTCGGTGCTGCGTTCGCTGCAGCCCATCGTCGAC
>CAJYHU010000006.1 GCA_913774655.1 uncultured Luteibacter sp.
CGAATGTCGACCGGATCGCCGACGTGCACGCCCGGCAGCTTGGTTTCCTCGAAATACCCGTAGATCCAGTACGAATGGCTGTCGATGAGCGCCAAACGCGCGGCCCCCGCGTTGGCGTAGTCGCCCACGCGCACGTCGAGGTTGGTGACGTAGCCGTCCACCGGCGCACGCACTTCGGTGCGGTCCAGGTTCAGTTCGGCCAGGGCCAGTTCTACCTGCGCCTGGGCGACGGCGGCCAGCGCCTGCTGCTGGGAGGCGCCAGCCTGCTTGGTGCTGGCCTGCGCGGCCTGCCAGCCGGCGCGTGCGGCGTTGGCCGCGGCCAGGGCGTTGGCCTTGTCCTCCGCGGAGATCACGTTGTTGATGAGTTTCTGCCGGCGCTGCGACTGGGCCGCGTACATCTCGTAATTGGCCCGGCTCTGCTGCGCGCTCGCCGACGCGGCGTTGATCGTGGCACCCGACGCCCGCGCGGCGGCCTCCGCCGCATTCACGTTGGCCTGGGCCTGGGCGACCGCGTTTTCGTAGCGCGAGCGATCGACCACGAAGAGCAGGTCGCCCTTCTTCACCGACTGGTTGTCCACCACGCGCACGTCGGTGACCAGGCCGGCCACGTCCGGGGCGATGCGCACCACTTCCGCGCGCACGCGGCCGTCGCGCGTCCACGGGGAATACATGTAGTGCTTCCAGAGGAAGTGGCCGGCGATCGCCGCGAGGACGACGACGATCGCGGTCACGGCTATGCGAACGACGGAGGCGAGTTTCATGGCGGGGTACTCAGAACAGGAAATACGCAAAGGCGCCAAAGACGCAGACAAAGGCGGCGAGGCGGAACAACGACGGGTGCCACACCAGGCGATAGAGCCCGAACCGCCCGGCCACGGCGTCCAGCGCCCACAGCACCAGCAGCGACACGACGAAGACGACGAGCAGCCCCGGCACGAGCGCGTCGCCGAGGGCGATTTCACGGGGCATGGGCGATCTCCTTGGCGAGGGGCGCATCGGGCATGTACGCGGCAACGGCCGATTCGCTGTCGAGCAGCGCCATGCGGATGAGGCTGAGGTGTTCGAGCAGGTAAGCCTGCCCGTCGTGTTCGCAGACGCCGGAGATCGCGGTCGCCACCGCGTCGCGGGCGGCCACGTAGGTGGCCACGTCGGGCGAGGTGTAGAAACGCGCGAGGCGATCGAGCGCCGTGGCGAGATACGGTCGCAGCGCATCGGGCACGTCGCGGCCTGCCATGTCGTGGCGCATCTCAATCACCGCGCGGCCGGTCTCGTGCACGGCGAGCGCCCACGCGATCAGCGCCCGCGAGTCCGCGCTGCCCGGTTCGGTCTGCGCCACCACCTGGCTGACGAGGTCGTTGTTGACGCTCTCGAAGCGATGACGCAGGCCGGGCAGCGGCGCGTTCGCCGCCAACGCCACCTGGCCGCGCAGGCGGGCCATGAGACGTCGACGCAACCACGGACTACCGACCGCCGGGGGAATCACCACGAACGCCGCGGCCGCCGCACCCAGCCCGATGATCTGCGCGATGGCATCGTTGATCGCATGCGCCGGATCGAAGACCTGGATGTTGTTCAGGCCCAGCAGGTAGGTGAGGCCGAAGGCCCAGCCCAAACCGAAGGACGCGGTCTTTGGCGTGAACATCATGACCAGCCCGACCGCGATAAACGGAAACACGCAAACCGCCATCAGGCCGAAGCCGTCCACCTGGGTGAGGATGAAGAAGAGGCAGATGAACGCCATCGTCATCCCGCAGAGATAGCCCAGCATCACGATCCACGTGGTGCGCGTTGGATTGGGCGCGGTAGCGAACAGCCCGGCAAAGACGGTCGCCAGCAGCATCGCGCTGGAGCCGAACGGCCAGGCGCTCTGGATCCAGAAGGCGCCGAGGGCGAGCATCGTCAGCGTGGCACGAGCCATGGCGATGCCCGCGCCGAGGAAATCGTTGCCCCGGTCGAAACGCACGCGCTCGGCCGAGATGGTCGGAAACGGCCGCGACGACTGCAGGGCGGCCGCCGACTCGACGTAATCGTGCAGTTCGTCGGCAAAGCGGCGGATCAACGCCGCACCGGTATCGAAGTCGCGCAGGTCCTGCGCGTCGGCCAGGGAGGCCCGCAGGGACACCACGTCCGCATCGATCGCCTTGCGTGCGTCCACCAGCGGCGGCAGCAGCGCCTGCGCCGCGAGGCCCGCACCCAGGGGGCCATCCAGGCCCTTGCGCAGGGGGGCATAGAGCCGGATGAGCGCATTGGCCGCGCGCTCGCGATGCGCGCGCTTGAGCCGGTTGATGAGGTGATGCAGCGACTGGAAACTCGTGGACGTCGCCATGAAGCGCTGGTTGAAAAGGCGAAGGTGGTTGCTGCGCGCGCGTGTCTCCACGTCTTCGAACACCACCGAACTGCGCAGGTCTTCCAGGGTGACGGCCGCGCGCACGAAACGCAGGTGTGCGTTTTCCATCGCCTCGCGAGGCACCACGCCGCCCACGGCACCGCGGACGAAGGCGATGAAGTCGGTGAACTGCTCGCGGCCCGTTCGGCGCATCACGTCGCGCATGCGCGCGGGAAACACCGCCTCGCTCACCACGCCACTGACCAGCAGGCCCAGCAGCACCTCGCTCATGCGCGCCCACGCGGAGTCGAAGACGTTCAACGGCGCATTGATCACCGGCACGGCCACCAGCGCGGTACCGTAACCGGCCAGCACGAAGGCGTAGGACTTGAAGTTGCGGTAGAGCGTCGCACCGGCGGTACACAGGCCGATCCACACCGACAGCGAGAGCAGGAAGAGCACGCGCTGCTGGGCGAACGCCGACACGATGACGATCGCCACCAGCGTGCCGACCACCGTGCCGATGCCGCGGTAGAAGCTCTTGGCCAGCACCATGCCCGATTGCCGGTTGGCGACGATGATGGTGGTGAGCATCGCCGACGAGGGCGACGGCAGCGCCAGGCGCATGGCGATCCAACCGGTGAGGAAGAACGCGATGAGCGTCTTGACCACCAGCAGCCACACCGAGGCCTCCTCGCGCAGGGCTTCGACCAGCACCTGGCGAAACGCGGGCGTGCGTTGGGTGGAATCGACGGCAGCCATGGCGATCTGCTTACTCCCCGAACCCGGTCAGCATCTTCTTGAGCAGGGTCTCCAGTTGGGCCTGCTCGGCGGCGGACAGGTGACGGGTCTGCCGGTGCAGGAGCGTCACGATGTCAGGGAGGAAATGATCGATCAGCTCAAGTCCTTCCGGCGTGAGCGACAGGGCGACCTTGCGCCGGTCGCCCTCGCTACCCGCCCGCGCGATGTAGCCCATCTCGCACAGTTCCGTCGTCAGGCGGGTGACGTTGGCCGACTTCTCGCCGGCCGCCCCGGCCAGTTCCGACGGGGTGAGCGTGTTGTCCGGGGCGCCATACAGCATCATGAGGATGTTGTATTCGGCGTGGTTCAGCCCGTGGGGGCGCATGACCGCATTGGCCTGGTCGTGGATTTCCTTGTAGATGTGCTTGATCAGGCGCACGAGCACGGCTGGCGCCCGGGGAAACGCCGGGTATTTGCGTCGTGTGACGTCGAGGCGGGCTTCGGTCGGGGCGAAATCGCTCATCGGGCGGTCCAGCGGCAGGAAACTTACGACATAAGTATATTATTCATTTCTGAATTATCAATGTCTGTAGTTTTTTGCCTGTTCGTCTCCGTTCTTACCGTTCGATACGCAACCGGTGGAAGCGACAGATGTCGGCACCCTCCTTCATCAACGTCCGCCGCGTCCGCTCGATCCAACCCTGGTTCAACGGCCACCACGTGGTCACGATGGCGACGAAAGGCGTAACGCAGGCCGATTAACGCACGAAGGCCGCCGTCGCCGGCGGCCTTCGTGCGTTACGCCCCAGCGATAAGTCAGATCCGGAAGCCGCCCACCACGGCCTCTAGCGTGCGCGTCTGGTCTTCCATCGCCTTGGCGGCCGCGGCCGCCTCTTCGACCAGGGCCGCGTTCTGCTGGGTCATGTCGTCCAGGTGGGTGACCACGCCGCTCACCTGCTCGATCCCCTGGCTCTGCTCGGTCGTGGCCGCCATGATTTCGTCCATGAACGTGGCGACGTGCGTGACGCTGGCGGTGAGTTCGCCGATGCGCTGACCGGCAACCTTGGCCAGTTCCGCACCCTGGGCCACGTCGTCCACCGATTCGGCGATCAACGCCTTGATGTCGCGCGCGGCCTTCGCCGAACTCTGGGCGAGGCTGCGCACCTCGCCGGCCACCACGGCGAAGCCGCGGCCCTGCTCGCCGGCGCGCGCCGCTTCCACCGAGGCATTGAGCGCCAGCAGGTTGGTCTGGAAGGCGATGCCGTCGATCACGCCCACGATATCGGCGATCCGCGCCGACGAACGGGTGATGGCATCCATCTTGACCACCACGTCGTCCACCGTGTCGCCGCCACCGCGCGCCGCCTCGGCTGCTTCGCGGGCGAGCGTATTGGCTTGCCGCGCGCTATCGGCGTTCTGGCGGACCGTCGCGGTAAGTTCTTCCATCGATGCGGCGGTTTCCTCCAGCGCGCTGGCCTGCTTTTCCGTGCGCTGGGAGAGGTCCATGTTGCCCGTGGCGATCTGCGATGCCGCCGACGAGATCGACGACGAGCTGTCGCGCACCTGGCGCATCATCGACTGCAACCGCGCGACGAACCCGTTGAAGCTGTCGACCACGCCGTTGTATTCGCTACCC
The DNA here is from genome assembly GCA_913774655.1 of uncultured Luteibacter sp. Lineage (GTDB taxonomy): Bacteria > Pseudomonadota > Gammaproteobacteria > Xanthomonadales > Rhodanobacteraceae > Luteibacter > Luteibacter sahnii. The sequence continues at coordinate 4,704 of CAJYHU010000006.1, forward strand.
GACCCCTGATCCAGGCGACGGGTGAGATCGGCTTCGCCGGAGTTGAGATCGTCGATATTGGCCTTGAGCGTGCCCAGCTGTTTCATCAGCGCGCGGATGCCCAGCACCAGCGCGACCAGGAGCAACACCGCCAGCGGCAGCTGCACCGCGGCGAGCTTGCCGAGGATGCGTGTGGTGTTCGCGGTGAGCAGCCGCGTGGGCAGGCTCGTGGCGAGCACCCACGGCGTGCCCGTGACCGGCTGGAGGAACAGCGTGTGCGATTCGCCGTCGACGTCGTAATCGCGCTCCACCTGGCCGCCCTTGGCGATACCCGGCAGCGCGTCCTTCACCTGAGCGATCATCGCCGAACTGCCGGCGAGGTCGGCCAGCTTCTTCAGCACGATGTCGTCCTTGATGTACGTGCTGTTGCTGACGATGGTGCCGTTGGGCTCCACGATCAGGATCTGACCGTGCACCTTCTTCTCCATGTCGGCGACGAGGCGGTTGAAGAAGCCCAGCGTCACGTCGACGGTGGACACACCGAAGATGTCGTCGCCCTTGTAGATGGCCATCGCGCAATTGGTGCGAGGCTGGGCGCTGGCATCGTCCTTGTAGGCATCGGCCCACAGACAGTGGCCGCGAGGCGCGCTCAGGCCGTTCTTGTACCAGCTCTGCTCCCAGTACTTCAGGGCGTCGGGCTGGTTCCAGTGGGTGTTGACCACCAGCTTGCCGCTCGCGTCGCGGGCGAAGAACGTGCTGTCGCGCTCCTTGGTCGGTTCACGCTTGAACGGCAGCGGCCAGATACCTCCGCCGAACACGTCGACGTCGCCGTACTGGTCGACCAGGCCCGGCTGCAGGCGATCGATGGAGGCGCTGTCCATGAGCGCCACGGTCTGGGTGATGCTGCGCTGCTGGGCTTCCACCTGGTGCAGCTTGTTGGTGATGACCGTGCCGATCTCGTCCACCTGCCGACCTACCAGTTCGGCCTCGGTGTCGCGCAGATCGGGACTGACGAACAGCCGGATGACGATGAAGGTCAACGCCACGAGGAGAAGGAAATAGAGTGCCAACGCCGACGTGTAGCGGGCTTGGGTCGACTTGAGGAAATTCACGCGTAGGGACCGGAAGGGGGCTGAGGACACCGCTTGACGGCCCGCCGTTCGTAATCTTTAGTTCACAAAGATGAAATATCTGTATTTGTGACGAAGATCACAATGTAAGCGTTTACATAAACTTACCGATATGTATCGAAAGCGTTTGCTAAGGATGGCAACAGGCCGATCCGACGCAGGGACGGGCAGCGCCCGCCCCGTTCGCCGTCAATTCTTGAGCGGCACGGTCTCGAAACCACCCTGGGGCGTCGTGTTCTGCGGCGGCGGAGTGGGCGAATCGCTACGGGATGCCGCGGCCGGGCGCGCGCCGCAGGTGTAGGCGCCCCAGTCCTGCGAGCCATCATGCGGCTCGCCCATCGGCTTGACGGTGTCCGCGCCCATCTTGGCCGCCTCGTTGCGGGCCAGCACTTCGAGTTCGTCGCGCACCTTCAGGTCGCTGCGATCGACCGGACCCACGCGATTCATGACCGAGACCGTCACCTTGCCTTGCTCGCGGCAGCCGGAGGTGTCGCCGTTCCACGCGGTGCGCACGTTGCGTGCGCCGTCGTCGAGCTTGATGCCCCACGAACAGGCGGACAGGGCCAGGGGGATGAACAGAACGAGGGCTTTGCGCATGGGCGGCTCCGGGAACACGGTCGCGCCTATGCTAGCCCGAGGAAACGGAACGCGCGATCACCGCCGCGCGTTCCGTGCGGTCGGCGTTTACCTCGACGCCTTTACCGGATCGCCGTCTCCGTCGATCACCTGCACCTCGCCCAGGTTGAGCGCACGCACCGGGGCCTCGATCTTGCGCAGGTCGCCGACGATCACCCAGGTCAGCGAACCGGGATGCATCACCGCCGAAAGCGCCGCCTCGGCGGAGCCCCGGTTGACACCGTCGATGCGCGCCTTGAGCGTCTGCACGTAATCGTCGGGCCGGTCGTAGATGACGATGCCCGACAGGGCAGAAAGCACCGACGCGGTGGTCTCGAAGCTGCCCGGCAACGCGCGCACGCGTTGTGCCTGTACCTTGGCGATTTCCGCGTCGGTCAGCGGCTTCGGACCGATCACGGCGCGGATCTCCTTGAGGATTTCCTCTGCCGACGGCGCGGTCTTGTCGGTCTGCACCGGCGCATAGAACAGCATCGGCCGCTGGCCCTTGGCATCGGACAGCATGCTGCCCGCGCCGTAGGCCCAGCGTTTCTGCTCGCGCAGGTTCATGTTGAGGCGCGAGGTGAACGTGCCGCCGAACGCCGCGTTGGCGATGCCCAGGTCGATGGCGTTCTTCGCCTTGGTAGAGGGGGCGAGCAGCCCGGCCAGGATCAGCGATTGCGGCGCGTCGGTGCGGTTGACCAGGAAGACACGGGGCTTGGCCTGGGCCGCCACGGTACCGATGTTTTTCGCGGGGATCGTGCCGGGCGGCGGCGTCCAGTCGCCGAACGCGGCGTCGAGCCGCGGCAGGATCTGGGCCAGCGTGGTGTCGCCGGCGACGAGGATGCGCGCGTTGTCCGGGCGCAGGTAGTCATGCTGGAAGGCCTTGAGGTCACCGGCGTTGAGAGAGGCAATGGCCTTCTCCGTACCGCTGCCGGTGAACGGGATGCCGTAGGCATGCGCCTTGCCGTAGAGCAGGGGCGGCAGCGTGCGCAGGGCGATGCTCGTGGGGTCGGTCTTCTCCTGGGCGATACCCGCGATCCACTGGCCGCGCACGCGCTCGATGTCGGCCGCCTTGAACGCCGGATGGCGCACGACGTCGGCGAACAGGTCGAGCGAGGGACCCAGTTCGCTGTTGAGCGCGTTGAGCGCGACGGCGCAGGTATCGAGCGAGCAGCTCGAACCGATCATCGCGCCCAGGCGTTCCTTGCGGCGGGCGATATCGACCGAATCCAGGTCGGCCGTGCTCTCGTTGAGCAGCGTGGAGGTAAAGCTCGCCGTGCCCAGCTTGCGGCCCTGGTCGGCGGCGTAGCCCGCGTCGAACAGGATCTGCACCTGGGTGACCGGGATCGTGTGGCGCTCGGCGAGTACCACCTCGATGCCGTTACGGAGTTTTCCCCGCTGCAGGCCGGGGAACGACAGGCTCGGGAAGCTCGTCACCTTCGGCACGCCGAGGGCACGATCCACCGTGGAGGTCGCCACGGTGTAGTGGCCGGCCGGCGGCAGCACCGGCGCCGGGCGTCCGTCCGCCGCGGGACGGCCGACGACGGCCTTGTCCTCGGCCGCCGGATCGAAACCCGGTCCCGCCGGCATCACGGTGAGCGTGTAGCTGCCCTTGCCCAACCACTTCTTTGACGCCGCCAGCACCGATGCGGCCGTGGCGCGCTCGGAGCGGTCGAGATCCTTGCGGTAGGCGCCCGGATCGTTACGGTAGACCTGGCCCTCGGCGAGGATCGCGGCCTTGCCGCTGACCTTCTCCAGGCCTCGTATGAAACCGGCTCGGTTGGCGACCTTGGCGCGGGCCAGTTCATCATCGGCCGGTCCGTTGGCGAGAAAGTCGTTCCACACCTGGGCGACGGCCGCCTCGACCCGGGCCGGATCGACACCCTGCTTCACGTCGACGGTCAACTGCACGCGGCTGGACAGCGCGAAAGGGGATAGACCCACCGACACGTCGTCGGCCAGCTTGTCCTGGTAGACAAGGCGCTGGTACAGGCGCGACGTCTTGCCGCCGCCCAGCACGGTGGTGGCAAGGTCCAGCTGCACCGCATCGTCGGTGCCCAGTTGCGGCACGACCCAGGTGCGGACGATGCGCGTCTGCGCCACCTGATCGTGCTGCACGCCCCGCGTATCGGTCGTGAGCGGCAGCACCCAGGGCTGCTGTCGCGGCACGGGCGGCCCGGCGGGGATGTCGCCGAAATACGTCTCGGCCTTGGCCCGGGCCTGTTCGGGGGTGATGTCGCCGGCGAGTACCAGCGTGGTGTTGGCGGCGCCGTAGTTATCGTGGAACCACTGCTTGACGTCGGCCAGCGAGGCCGCGTCGAGGTCGGCCATCGAGCCGATGGTGTCGTGGTGATAAGGGTGGTTGGCCGGATAGACGTTGGCCAGCACGTTTTCGTCGACCCGGCCGTACGGCTCGTTCTCGTCCTGGCGTTTCTCGTTCTGCACCACGCCGCGTTGCGTGTCGAGCTCGTGCTGGCCGATCGCGCCCAGGAGGTGGCCCATGCGGTCCGACTCCATCCACAGCGCCATGTCCAGCGCGGTGGTGGGCACGGTTTCGAAGTAGTTCGTGCGGTCGAACCACGTCGTGCCGTTCATGTCGGTGGCCCCGGCCACCTCGAACGGCTGGAAGTACGTGCCCTTGTGGTTCTCCGAGCCGGAGAACATCAGGTGCTCGAACAGGTGCGCGAAGCCGGTCTTGTGCGCCGGCTCGTCGGCCGAGCCGATGTGATACCAGATGCTAACGGCCACCACGGGCGCCTTGTGGTCCTCGTGCACGATCACGGTCAGCCCGTTGGGCAACTGGAAGCGGGTGAAGGCGATACCGGGAACCTCGGCGGTGTCGGCGAGGGCGCCACCGGCCATCGCGAGCAGTCCCGCGGCGAGCAGGGCAAGACGTTTCTTCATGCGAACTCCTTCACGGGCCCGACGCGGCCCAACCGGCCGAGGCTAGCCCGCGCGCTCGACCGGTGTCCATGCAAGCGCTGTCCGGTTCCGGCCCCGCGACTGTCCGCGGACAGACGCGCGCACGACGCCACGGGTGACAAACCTCATGTCCATCAGCTGATTACGGGCCCTACAGCGCGTGGCACGGCGATTGCCTAATACCTGTGCACCCGGGCACGCCGCCCGCCACGCTTTCCCCTTCCAGGAGTACGCCATGAAATTCGAACTGCCGATGATCGCCGCTTTCCTCATCGCCTCCATGCTGCTGTGCGGCTACACCCTGGCCATGATGGCCTGACGGACCGACCTCGAGGATTTCCCCATGAATTACGAACTCGTCATCCTCCGCGGCCTGCTCGTCGCCTCGGTCATGGTCTGCGGCCTCATCCTGGGCAACATGCTCGGCCTGGCGGGTGCAGCACCGACCTTCGCCGCGCCCACCGCCGACGCGAGCGCCAGCACCGCGACCGCCATCACCGCCGGCGCCTGCGCCCTGCCCCCGGACGGCGTGCTCTGCGTCGCGTCTGGCTCATAATGGGCGGATGCCCCATGTCATCCTGTTCCGACCTGAGATTCCGCCCAACACGGGCAACGTCATCCGCCTGTGCGCCAACACGGGCGCCACGCTGCACCTGATCCGCCCGCTGGGCTTCGAACTGGACGACGCGCGCCTGCGCCGCGCGGGGCTCGATTACCACGAGTTCGCCCATCTGGCGGTGCACGACGATCTGGCCGCCTGCCTGGCGTCGATCGGCCATCCGCGGGTCTTCGCCTTCTCGACCCGGGGAAAACACCTGCATACCGATGTGGCCTACGCGCCCGACGACGCGTTGCTGTTCGGTTGCGAGACCGCCGGGCTACCGGACGACGTGCTGGACGCGGTCCCGGAGGGCCAGCGCATCCGCCTGCCCATGCGCCCGGGCAACCGCAGCCTGAACCTGTCCAACGCCGTGGCCGTCGCCGTGTTCGAGACGTGGCGGCAAGCCGGGTTCGCCGGCGCGGGCTGAGCCCCCGGCCTTCCCGGCGATTGCACGAAGCGGCAGGCTACAATCCACCGATGACCTCCGATCGTCCCCAGGCCGATAGCGGCCCCTCCCGTTTCCTTCCCCGCCCGCTGCGCGTCGTCGCCGGCCGGGCCATGGAGTCCGTGCTCAACCGCGTCGTCGATCTCGATCCCGACACGCGCGGACGGCTCGACGCGCTGGATGGACGCAGCGTGCAGGTGCACCTGAGCGGTCCGGACCTCGCCCTGCGGATCACCGTCGAAAAAGGCCGGCTGCGTGTCGGCCCGGCGGAAGACGGCGGCAGCCTGCGCGTGACCGCCTCACCCGGTAGCCTGCTCGCCATGGCGCTGCGTCGTGACGACGAGGGCATGGCACCTGGCAAAGTGGACATCGCCGGCGACGCGGAACTCGCCCGACGGCTCGAGCGCCTCGCCAGGCAATTCGCGCCGGATATCGAAGAAGCCTTCGCCCGCGCGTTCGGCGACGCCATCGGCGTGCCGCTGGCGCGGGCGTTTCACCAGGCGTTCGCCCACGCGAAGCAGACCGCCGCGCATCTCACCGACGACGGCGCGGACTGGCTGCGCGACGAGGCCCGCGTCGCGGTCGCCCCGGGCGAGCTCGACGGTTTTCTCGATGGCGTGGATGCCGTGCGCGAGCGCACCGAGCGCGCCGAAGCCCGGTTCGCCCGGATCGAGCGCCTGCTGAAGGGGAACGGGGCATGACGCCGTTGCGCCTCGCGCCCCGCCTGTTCCGCGTCGCCGCCATCCTGATCAAATACCAGCTCGACGAACTCGTCGACGGCGCCCACCTGCTCGGTCCGCTGAAGGCCGTGCGCCTGCTGTTCCCCCGGGCGCCGGCCGAGGTGCGCGGGCTTCCGCGCGGGGCCCGCCTGCGCCTGGCGCTGAACGAACTGGGCCCGATCTTCGTCAAGGCGGGCCAGGTGTTGTCCACCCGCCGGGACCTGATCCCCGCCGACGTCGCCGACGAACTGGCGCTCTTGCAGGACCAGGTGCCGCCGTTTCCCGGCACCGAGGCGCGTGCCATCGTCGAGCGCGAACTGAAGGCCCCGGTCACGACGCTTTACGCGCGCTTCGACGAGCAGGCGCTCGCTTCGGCCTCCATCGCCCAGGTGCATGCCGCCACGCTTCACGACGGCCGCGAGGTGGTGGTGAAGGTGCTGCGACCCGGCATCGACCGGCGCATCGCCCGCGACATCGACCTGCTCCACACACTGGGCTCGCTGGCGCAGCGCTGGCACCCCAACGCCGACAAGATCCGCCCGCTCGACGTGGTGGCCGAAGTCGAGAAGATGCTGTCCAACGAGCTCGACCTGCAGCGCGAGGGCGCCAGTGCCAGCCTGCTCCGGCGTAACTTCGCCAGCGGCATCGACCTCTACGTGCCCGAAGTGCACTGGGACCTCAGCACCCAGGGCGTGCTCACCCTCGAACGCGTGCACGGGGTCAGCGCCGACGACATCGCGGCGATCGACGCCGCGGGGCTCGATCGCAAGCGGCTGGCCGAAAAGGGCGTGCGGCTGTTCTACGAACAGGTCTTCCGCGACAACTTCTTCCACGCCGACGCGCACCCGGGCAACATCTGGGTCGACCTGGGCCGCATCGACGAACCGCGCTTCATCGCGCTCGACTTCGGCATCATGGGCTCGCTCCCCGAAGCCGACCAGTACTGGCTCGCCGAAAACTTCATCGCCCTGTTCGAACGCGACTACGCGCGGATCGCCCAGTTGCACGTCGCCGCCGGCTGGATGCCCGCCAACGTGCGCCTGGACGAACTGGAGGCGGAAGTACGCACGGTGTGCGAGCCGTATTTCACCCGGCCGCTCTCGCAGATCTCCATCGCCGAACTGGTGGTGAAACTGTTCCAGACCGCCCGCCGTTTCGAGCTCACCCTGCAGCCCCAACTGATCCTGCTGCAGAAGACCCTGCTCAACATCGAAGGCGTGGGTCGCATGCTCGATCCGGAGATCGACATCTGGGCCGTCGCGCATCCAGTGCTGCGGCGCATCCTGCGCGAGCGCTACAGCGTTCGCGCCGCGTTGCGCGACGTGCGCCGTCGGCTACCCGAGTGGATGCACATGGCGCCCCGCGTACCCGAACTCGTGCGCGACGCGCTGCGCCAGGTCGCCAGCGGCGAGCGTCGCGAGGTGGCCGACCCGCGCGTACTGCTGCAAACGCGCGACACGGCGCGCCAGCTGCATCGGGTGCTCGCCTGCGGCCTGCTCGGCGCCGCGCTGCTGGTGGGCGGCGCGGTGCTGTTCGCCCTGGCGCCGCGCCTGCATGCGTCGCTGCCAGCGGCCTGCGTCGCCGCCGGCCTCGTCGCGTTCGCGGTGGGTTGGCCGCGCCGTTCGTCCTGATGCTGGAGATCCTCTTCCAGGACGACGACCTGGTCGCCGTCAACAAGCCCGCCAACCTCGCGGTGCATCGCTCGGCCTTCGTCGGCCCCGACGACGCCTTTCTCGTCGACCTGCTGCGCGAACAGGTCGACGGGCGCCTGCATCTGGCGCACCGGCTTGATCGCGCCACGTCCGGCGTGCTCCTCGTGGCCCGCTCGCAGGCGATGGCCGCCCAGCTCGGCGAGCAGTTCATGGGGCGCAGCGTGCGCAAGCGCTACCTCGCCGTGTGCCGGGGCTGGCCGGAACCGGCGGAAGGCTGCATCGACTACGCGTTGCCGGGCTCGCGCGACACCGGCCCACGCCGCGAGGCGCAGACCGATTACCGGCGACTGGCCACCGTCGAGGTGGGCATCCCGCTGGGCCGCTACGCCACGCAGCGCTACGCGCTGGCCGCCGCCGAGCCACGCACCGGCCGCTTCCGGCAGATCCGTAAGCACTTCGCGCACATCCATCACCCGTTGGTGGGCGACAGCCAGCATGGTCGCGGCGATCACAACCGGCTGTTCAAGGTCCACTTCGCGTCGCACCGCCTGCTGCTCCATGCAGCGCGGCTTGTGTTCGCGCACCCGCGCGACGGACGGCCCATGCGGATCGACGCGGGGCTGGATGCGACGTGGCAGCGCCTGCTGCAAGGTTTCGGCTGGACGCAGGCGTACGACGCCTGGCGCGACGACTGACACGCACCGAGGTCGGCGGGTGGCGCTCTGCGTCATGACCCGTGGCGGCGCGCTGCTAAGATGCGTGTCGCCATGCTTATCGTGACCCGCGCCATTGCCATTCCCGACGCCGAACTCGTCGAGCGCTTCACCCGCGCCGACGGTCCCGGCGGTCAGCACGTGAACCGCACCGAGAGCGCGGTTGAGCTGCGTTTCGATGTCGCCTCCTCGCCGTCACTGCCCGACGATGTCCGCGCGCGACTGCTGGCCCGGCGCGACCGGCGCATGACGGAGGCGGGCGTGCTGGTGATCCAGGCGCGCCGCTTCCGCGACCAGGCGCGCAATCGCGACGACGCGCGCGAGCGGCTGGCCGACGTGCTTCGCGAGGGCACGGTGGTGCCGAAGAAGCGCGTCGCGACCAAGCCCACGCGTGCGTCCAAGGAGCGGCGCCTCACGGGCAAGGCCCAGCGAGGCGATACCAAGCGTGGCCGCTCGCGCGACTGGAGCCGTGAATGAAAGGCGTGCCGGAGCACCTGCCTCCCCACGCGCCTACCCTGCCCCGCACGCCCTGGCGCCGCCTCTGTCGCTGGGTCATCGGCTTGAGCGGTTGGCGCATCGTCGGCGAGTTTCCCGACGTGCCGAAGCTGATCCTGGTCGGCGCGCCGCATTCGTCGTACTGGGATGGTGTCTGGGGCCTGTTGATGAAGGTGGCGATCGGGCTCGACGTGGGCATCATGATCAAGCGCGAGGTGTTTTCCGGCCTCCTCGGTCCGGTCGTGCGCCGCCTGCGCATGATTGCCGTCGACCGCAAGGCGGCCACCAACGTGGTCGACCAGATGGTGCAGCGCTTCGCCCGCGAGCCGCGCATGTGGCTCGGCATCATGCCGGAGGGCACGCGCAAACCGGTCAGGCAGTGGAAGTCCGGCTTCCTGCGCATCGCCCGCGGCGCCGGCGTGCCGATCCAGCCGGTCTTCATCGACTACCCCAGCCGCACGTTCACCCTGGGCCCCCTCGTGCGCGCCAGCGACGACATCGAGGCCGACCTGGTGCGCGTTCGCGCGATGTTCGCCGGCTATCACGGCAAGCACCGCGACGCCTGATCACCGCTCGGAGTGACCGGAGTCGTCGTAGTCGCGATGGGTCAGCAACCCGGGCTTGATGAGATCGATGAAGGCACGCGCTTGCGGACTGAGAAACCGGCCCTTGCGCATCACCACGCCATAGCTTCGCTGGGGCAGGTACGACCGCAGGTTATGCACGGCGAGGCGTTCGCGATCCGACGGCGTGATGCAGATGCCTGTCACGATGGAGATGCCCAGGCCCATGGCGACGTATTGCTTGATGACATCCCAGCCGCCGACCTCGATCGCCACCGTGTAGGGCACATGGCGCTGCTGGAACACCATGTCGACCAGCTTGTAGGTGGTCAGGCGCTTGGGCGGAAGGATGAGACCGTAGGGAGCGATGTCTTCCAGGCGGATCTCGCTGCGGTTCGCCAGCGGATGATCCGGCGGCATGATCAACATCGGGTCGTAGTGGTAGACCGGCGCCCAGGCGATGTCGTGGGGCACGTCGATCATCGAGCCCACCGCGATGTCGACCTCGTCGTTGCGCAGCAGGTCGATGCCGTCGCGATTGGTGACGTTCGACAGCGCCAGGTGCACGTCGGGGTAGCGCTCGCGATAGGTCTTCACCAGGTCCGGTAGCAGGTATTGGATGGTGGACGAGCCGGCGGCGATCGTCAGCCGCTTGACCCGCGCGCCTTGGGTCTTGTCGCGGAACGTAACGTCCAGCGCCTCGAATCCCTCGACCAAGGGGCGTGCCATGGCGTAAAGGGCCTCGCCCGCGTCGGTGAGCGTGATGCGCCGACGGGTACGTTCCAGCAGCAGCGCGTCCAACTCCCGCTCCAGCGCTTTCAGTTGCAGGCTCACCGACGGCTGAGACAGGAAGAGCGCCTCGGCGGCCCGACTGAGGCTGCCCAACCGGGCGATGTAGACGAAAGCACGCAGTTGCTTGAGGCGGTTGCCCTTGTAGTAAAAGCGCTCCGCGACCGCCGTCGTCGGGACGGAAACGTCTCGAAACGAGGCTTTGCTGCGTACTTTAACCTGATTTTTCTTCATTTCTTTCAATGATTTCCAATAGCCATTGGATTTGTTAATCCTAATCATTGAAACATATGCTTTGTCAAATACCAGATGAAAGTCCTAGCGTGGAGCCCTGACCCGCCTCCCGGAGACTTCCCACCATGGCCGCTTCCCAGAGCGTGATCGATCCCGCCGCCGGTATCGTCGCCCACGCGATCGAGTCGTACCGCGACATCCTGAGTGCGGAAGCCCTCGCGTTCGTCGCCGGCCTGCACCGCCGCTTCGACGCGCGACGCGTGGCCCTGCTCGCCGACCGCGAGGCCCGGCAGCGTCGTTTCGATACCGGCGAATGCCCCGACTTTCGCGAGGACACCCGGGCGATCCGCGAGTCCGAGTGGACCGTCGCGCCGCTGCCCGAAGCGCTGCTCGACCGTCGCGTGGAAATTACCGGCCCGGTGGAGCGGAAAATGATCATCAACGCCCTCAATGCCGGGGCGAAGGTCTTCATGGCCGATTTCGAGGACTCCAGCGCGCCGACGTGGACCAATCAGGTCGAGGGCCAGCGGCACCTGCGCGACGCGGTGAACGGCACCATCGAATACACCAACGAGGCAGGCAAGCACTACCGCGTGGGCCCCGACCCCGCCGTGCTCGTGGTTCGCCCACGTGGCTGGCACCTGCCGGAGCGGCACCTGACGGTGGACGGCGAGGCGACATCGGGCGCGCTCGTGGACTTCGGCCTGTTCGTGTTCCATAACGCCGCCGCGCTGCACGCGCGGGATCGCGGCCCCTACTTCTACCTGCCCAAGCTGCAGAGCATGGAGGAAGCGGCGCTGTGGAACGACGTGATGGACCACGCCGAAGCGGTACTCGGCCTGCCCGAGGGCAGCATGAAGGCCACGGTGCTGATCGAGACCCTGCCTGCGGCATTCCAGATGCACGAAATCCTGCATGCCCTGCGCAGCCGCGCGGCCGGCCTGAACTGCGGGCGGTGGGACTACATCTTCTCCTATCTGAAGACGTTCCGCGCCCACCCGGACCGCCTCCTGCCCGAGCGCGGGCAGGTGGTCATGACAGTGCCATTCCTGAAGGCCTACTCCGAGCTGCTGATCCGGACATGCCATCGCCGTGGCGCTTTGGCCCTGGGGGGCATGGCCGCGCAGATCCCGATCAAGGGCGACGACGAGGCCAACGATGCGGCGATGGCGAAGGTGCGCGCCGACAAGCTCCGCGAGGTGACCGCCGGGCACGACGGCACCTGGGTCGCGCACCCCGCGCTCGTGCCGGTGGCCCGCGCGATCTTCGATGCGCACATGCCCACGCCGAACCAGCGGCACGTGACGCGAGACGACGTGAGCGTGTCGCGCGAGGACCTGATCCGCCCGGCCGTCGGTACCGTGACGCGCACCGGCTTCGATAACAACGTGGAGGTCTGCCTGCGCTACACCGCCGCGTGGCTGGACGGCCTGGGCTGCGTGCCGATCCACCACCTGATGGAAGACGCGGCCACGGCGGAGATCGCCCGCGCGCAGCTTTGGCAGTGGTTGCACCACGGCCCGGTGGAGTTCAGCGACCACGCGCCGGTGTCGTTCGCACTGTTCGACCACGCCCTGGCGAAGTACCGACAGCGCCTGCGCGAGTCGACCCTGCCTGGCGCCGCGCGCGCCGACGACGCCGCGGCCCTCATCGCTGCGCTCACGCATGCCGACACGCTGCATGACTTTCTCACCCTGCCCGCCTACGACCGCCTGCCCTGAGCGAAGGAGACCGACCATGACGATGCACACCGCTGAACAGATCGCGCTGGACTGGGCAAACAACGACCGCTGGTCCGGTATCGAGCGACCCTATACGGCCGACGATGTGACCCGACTGCGCGGCACCGTGACGGTGGAACACACGTTGGCCCGCCGCGGCGCCGCACGGCTGTGGCGTGCGATCCACGAACGTCCCTACGTCAACGCGCTCGGTGCGCTCACCGGCAACCAGGCCATGCAGCAGGTGAAGGCCGGGCTGGAGGCGATTTACCTCTCTGGCTGGCAGGTCGCCGCCGACGCCAACACCGCCGGTGCAATGTACCCCGATCAGTCGCTGTACCCGGTGGACGCGGTGCCCAACGTCGTGCGTCGGATCAACAAGACCCTCTTGCGCGCCGACCAGATCCACCACGCCGAGGGCCGCGACGATCGCGACTGGCTGGTACCGATCGTGGCCGATGCCGAGGCGGGCTTCGGCGGCGTGCTCAACGCCTACGAACTGATGACGCACATGATCGAGGCCGGTGCCGCCGGCGTTCACTTCGAAGACCAGCTCGCCAGCGCCAAGAAGTGCGGGCACATGGGCGGCAAGGTGCTGGTGCCGACGCAGGAAGCCGTGCAGAAGCTGATCGCGGCGCGTCTGGCCGCCGACGTCGCCGGCGTGCCGACGCTCATCGTCGCGCGCACCGACGCGATGGGCGCGGGACTGGTCACCTCCGATATCGACGAACAGGATCGCCCGTTCCTCACCGGCAAGCGCACGGTGGAAGGCTTCTATGAAAGCCGCGAAGGCATCGACCAGGCGATCGCCCGCGGCCTGGCCTACGCGCCGTATGCGGACCTGATCTGGTGCGAGACCTCCACGCCCGATCTCGAGCAGGCGCGTCAGTTCGCCGAGGCGATCCACGCGCGGTTCCCAGGCAAGAAGCTCGCCTACAACTGCTCGCCCAGCTTCAACTGGAAGAAACACCTGGACGAATCCACGATCGCCGAGTTCCAGAAGCGCCTGGGCGCCATGGGCTATGCCTTCCAGTTCATCACCCTGGCGGGCTTCCACGCCCTGAACCACTCCATGTTCCAGCTCGCCCGGGGCTACCGCGACCACCAGATGTCGGCGTACGTGGCCCTGCAGGAAGCGGAGTTCGCCGCCGAGAAGGACGGCTACACGGCGGTGAAACACCAGCGCGAGGTCGGCACGGGTTACTTCGACGCGATCAACCAGGTCATCGCCGGATCGTTGAGCTCGCTGTCTGCCCTGGACGGCTCGACCGAGCAGACCCAGTTCCACGCCTCGGCCGCCTGAAAAGGTTCATTTCGGCCCTCGACCTGACGACACGGAGCATGGGTTCGACCCGGCGAGTCGCGGGAGCCCTGGCCCCCCCCCAAGGCTCGGGTCTCGCCGCCCCACCGTCGGGCCCGCGGCGACGCCTGTATCCACGCAGCATCCCCCCAACGCCCGCGAAGCACCTAAAAAAAACGGCCCGCGCAAGGATGCGCCGGCCGTCAATACAAAAATGGAGTCTTTAAAGGCCGGGCCCCGGTGCTGGAGCGGGGGGAGGGAGGGGTATCCAGCACCGGAGCGGGGCAGGCAGCCATTAAGCGAACTACCTGGTACAGGATTCTCCGCCCGACCCCTCTATTTGTCAACCCGTCAGTACATGAAATAAGTTTTATCGTCAGAACCGCCGGTAATGCAGCGCCTCGGCCAGGTGCGACTGCTCGACGCAGCCGGTACCGCCCTCGAGGTCGGCGATGGTGCGTGCCACGCGCAGGATGCGGTGGTAGGCACGGGCGGAGGCGCCGAGTTTTTCCAGCGCCGCTTCAAGCCAGGCGCGCTCGGCCTGCGGCAGGGCGCAGTCGCGTTCGAGGTTGACCACGCTGAGTTCAGCGTTGCTCTGGCCCGCGCGCAGCAGGGCTTTTTCGCGCGCCGTGACCACGCGCTGGCGTACCGTGGCGCTGTCTTCGTCGTACGGTGAGGCCGCCGCGGTGAGCGCGGCGATCGGTACGCGCGGCACCTCGACGCAAAGGTCGATGCGGTCGAGCAGCGGCCCCGAGACACGCGCCCGGTAGCGCTGCACCTGATCCGGCGTGCAACGGCACGCATGCTTGGGATCGCCGGAGACGCCGCAGGGACACGGGTTCATCGCCGCGACGAGTTGGAACTCCGCCGGGAAGGTCGACTGGCGCGCTGCGCGCGAGATGACGATCTGCCCGGACTCGAGCGGCTCGCGAAGCACGTCGAGCGTGTGGCGGGGAAACTCCGGCAACTCGTCGAGGAAAAGCACCCCGTGGTGGGCCAGCGAGATCTCGCCCGGACGCGGCGTGGAGCCGCCGCCCACCAGCGCGGTGCCGGAAGCGGTGTGGTGGGGTGCGCGGAAGGGCCGGCGACGCCAGCCCTCGGGATCGATGATCTCGCCGGCGAGCGAACGGACGGCGCAGCTCTCCAGCGCCTCGGACTCGGTCATCGACGGCAGGATGCCGGCAAGGCGTTCGGCGAGCATGGTCTTGCCGGTGCCGGGCGGCCCGACCATGAGCAGGTGGTGCCCACCGGCGGCCGCGATCTCCAGCGCGCGCCGCGCCTGGTGCTGCCCACGGATGTCGCGCATGTCCGGACCGCCCTGGGGCAGGTCGTAGAAGTCGGTCGAGGCAGGGGGGATGTCCAGTTCGCCCTGCCCACGCAGCCATGCGCACACCTCGGCGAGGCTATCGGCGAGCAGCACGTCCGCCTCGCCGATGAGCGCCGCTTCGGCGGCGTTGGCACGAGGCACGACCACCCGGCGACCGCAGCGGCGGGCACGAATCAGGGCGGGAAGGATGCCGGGCACGGCGCGCAGTTCGCCCGACAGCGCCAGCTCGCCCAGGAACTCGCAGTCGTCGAGGCGTTCGCGCGGTATCTGGGCGCCAGCGGCGAGGATGCCGAGAGCGATCGCGAGATCGAAACGACCGCCATCCTTGGGTAGTTCGGCGGGCGCGAGGTTCACGGTGACCCGGCGGTTGGGGTATTCGAAGGCGGTGCTCTGAATGGCTACGCGGACGCGGTCACGCGCTTCGCGCACGGCCGCCTCGGGCAGGCCGACGATCGAGGTGCTGGGGAGGCCACCGGAGAGATGCACCTCGACCACGACCTGTGGTGCGGAGACACCTTCCTGGGCACGCGAGAGAGTGACCGCGAGGCTCATGGGAAGGCGTATCGTAACCGGTGACGGATCAGGCCGGAAAGCGAACGTCGGCGATAGTGCCGTGATCCGGTTCGCATACGCGCTCCTTGCGCCGGCTAAGAAAATAACCGCCTCCGACCGCTCTCGGGGTGAGGGTGACGGATCGGAGGCGGCCCGGGATGTGCGGTCGTCCTATTGGCCGCGTTGCGCAGCGCTGACGTCCAGATCGGCGATGCGCTTTTCCAAAGCGTCGAGTTTTTCGCGCGTGCGAGCCAGAAGCTGGCTCTGTACGTCGAACTCCTCGCGGGTTACGAGATCGAGGCGGCGTAGTCCTTGCGCCAGAACATCTTTGAAGTTGGCGTGCAAATCCTCACGCGCTTGCGCCAACCCTGGCGGAACCAACGACGCCAACCGCTGTGCGAGTTGATCGATACCCTGCACATCCATCTTGCGCACCTCGATGTCGTGAATGAATTATTGGGACAACCGATTGTAGGCGCTATCGGCGAATGCCTACACGGCGTGTAGGGTTTTTCCTACAAAACGGGTCGAGGGCGTGTCCCGGGCAGACGCCCGCCGGACCCGGTGGCACAATGGCGGACCCGCCTGCCGCTGTCCGGCACGCCCCCAGGAGTCCTACATGAAGCTGGTCGTGGCCATCATCAAGCCGTTCAAGCTGGACGACGTCCGCGAGGCCCTCGCCGAGGTCGGCGTACAGGGCGTCACGGTGACGGAAGTGAAGGGCTTCGGCCGGCAGAAGGGCCACACCGAACTCTACCGGGGGGCGGAATACGTGGTCGACTTCCTGCCCAAGATCAAGCTGGAGGTGGCCGTGGCGGACGACCAGGTCGAGCGCGTGACCGAGGCGATCCAGCAAGCCGCCCGCACGGGCAAGATCGGCGACGGCAAGATCTTCGTCAGCCCGCTGGACCAGGTCATTCGCATTCGCACGGGCGAACTGGACAACGACGCGCTCTGAGCGGAATCACACCGCCGCCGCGATGCGCTTGAAGCGGCGGTGGTGCACCAGCACGCCGGCGTAATAGCTCAGGTAATACCCCAGGGTCAGCCCCACCACCATCATCGTGAGCGGGCTGTTGCCGGGTGCGGGGCCGTGATAAGCGGCGGCATCGCCGCCCATGACCGGCGCCAGCACGAGGAAGCGCCAGGCCAGGCGGCCCAATAGCAGGGCGGTGAGCGCGGCGCCCACCCAGGGGTTGGGGATGTAGCCGTCCTGACCGCCGGCGCCGATCTCGAACCGGGTCAGGCGCAGGCCGACGAACACCGCCAGCGCGGCGCCGACGATGCCGCCGGCCAGCACGCCCTCGGCCAGGCGCACGTCCTGCAAGCCCGACAGCATCGACAGGGCGAGGCCCACGCCCAGCAACACCGCCCGGGCAGTCATTCGCCGGGTGTGGATCGGCTGCCGGCCGAAGCTGCCACGCACCCGACGGTAGATGGCGAACAGCACGAGGCCGCCGATGGCGATCGGGACATACACGGGCATGGGGGAAGCGGCGGCCTGGGCAAGCATTGGGATTCTCGTGTCGTTTCGGATGGACAAAGCCTAGCGTCGGGCCGCCGTCGCGGGCATGGCCGGTCGCCACCCGTTACGGGTGACGACTGTCAGTTCCCAAGGGTGGCTCAGGCCTTGGCCTTGCCCTGGTTGGCCACGGCGGCCATCTTGGCTTCGATCTCCGCGGCATCGCCCAGGTAGTAGTGCCTGACCGGCTTCAACTCGGCGTCGAATTCGTAGACCAGCGGAATGCCGTTGGGAATATTCAGTTCGGCGATGTCGTCGTCGGAAATGCCGTCGAAATACTTCACCAGGGCGCGCATGGAGTTGCCGTGCGCCGCCATCAGCACGCTGCGGCCGGCCTTGATGGCGGGGGCGAGCACATCGTGCCAATACGGCAGCACGCGGGCGACCGTGTCCTTGAGGCACTCCGTGAGCGGCACGTCGGCGATGCCGGCGTAGCGGGCGTCGTCGGCGAACGACATCTCGCCAGGCTTCAGCGCCGGGGGCGGGGTGTCGTAGCTACGGCGCCAGATCTTGACCTGGTCATCGCCGTACTTCGCCGCCGTCTCGGCCTTGTTGAGGCCGGTAAGCGCGCCGTAGTGCCGCTCGTTGAGGCGCCAGTCGGTGACGACCGGGATCCACATGAGATCCATCGCGTCCTGCACGTGCCACAGTGTGCGCACCGCCCGCTTCAGGTACGAGGTGTGGGCCAGGTCGAAGGTGAAACCGGCCTCCTTCAACAGACGCCCGGCCTCGCGGGCTTCGGCCACGCCCTGCTCGCTGAGATCGACGTCGGCCCAGCCGCTGAAACGGTTTTCGAGGTTCCAGGCCGACTGGCCGTGGCGGATCATGACGAGCTTGTACATGGCGATGGGCGCTGCGAAGGGAAAAGGCGATGGTGGAACGTCATCCCGCGCCGGTCAACCGACCGCACCCTGCCATAGGTCACGCTAAACCTTGCGACCGCGAAGTGCATCCTACGGGTCTCATCCCTGTGGAGTTGCACCCATGCGCCGTACCCTGATGTTCCTTCTGGTCGCCCTGGCCGTCTCCGGCACCGCCGTCGCCGCCGACGACATCAGCAAGGTCAACGGCACCGCGAGCGTGGACGCCGGCGGCAAGGCCGGCGAGGTGCATACCGTGAACGGCTCGGTCAAGATCGGCGACCGCGCGGTGGTGGAGAAAGCCGGCACGGTCAACGGATCGGTCGACATGGGCGCCGCGGCCACGGCCGACAGCGTCAAGACCGTCAACGGCGCGGTCACCCTGCACCGCGACGCCCGGGTCAACGAGGATGTGGAGACGGTCAACGGCCGCCTGGCGCTCGAGCCTGGCGCGGACGTCAAGGGCCACCTCTCCAACGTGAACGGCGAGATGGAACTGGACCACGCCCATGTGGGCGGAGGCATCGAGACGGTCAACGCCGACGTCACCCTCACCGCGTCGAGGGTGGAAGGCGGCCTGACGGTGAAGAAACCCCGCATGAACTGGCACAGCAACGACGACCGCCGTCCGAAGATCGTGATCGGCCCACACAGCGTGGTGCAGGGCACGATGACGTTCGAACGACCGGTGGACCTCTACGTCAGTTCGTCGGCCACGGTCGGCAAGATCGAAGGCGCCACCCCGAAGTCGTTCTCGGGCGACGCGCCGTAAGCTCCCGCCCCGGTCAGATCCAGTCGCGCGGCTTGAGGTACTCCGCAAGCCGCGCTTCGGCGCTACCGGGCTCCGGTGCGTAGGCGTATTCGAAGCGCACGCGTGGCGGCAGGCTCATGAGAATCGACTCGGTGCGGCCGCCCGACTGCAATCCGAACAGCGTGCCGCGATCGTAGACGAGGTTGAATTCCACGTAGCGTCCGCGGCGATACAACTGAAACTCACGCTCGCGCTCGCCGTAGGGCGTGTCCTTTCGCCGCTCGACGATCGGCAGGTAAGCCTCCAGAAACCCCTCGCCCACGGCGCGGGTGAAATCCAGGCAGCGATCAAAGCCGCCCTCGTTGAGGTCGTCGTAGAACAGCCCGCCCACGCCACGCGTCTCGTTTCGGTGCTT
>CAJYHU010000007.1 GCA_913774655.1 uncultured Luteibacter sp.
GCCCACCGGCCAGCCGACCGGTCCGGTCATCGCCACGGGCACGATACGTTTCGCCGACCGGTGAGGCCACCGGATTCGCGCCCGTCGTGCCTGCACTTTAAGATGCCGCCATGACCGCTCCCATCCATCGCGCCGCGGCGACGCCACCCGTCCACGCGGTGCGTCGGCCCCGGCGATGAAAGCCCTCTGTATCGCGCTCGCCGTCGTCGTGGCGCATGTCGTCGTGCTCGCCGCACAGACGCGCCTGGGCATGGCCACGTCTTACGCGAGCTACGTCGGCATGGGCGCCCTTGCGATCGGCGCGATCCTGCATGTGCGACGACGCCAGGACGAGGCGCATGACCCCCGATGGTGGATGCTCGTGGCGAGCATCGTGCTGTGGCTGGTCTGCATCGCGCTGGCCGCACGGCAGAGCGTCGTGCTGGACAACCCCAACCCCTCACCGGGCGACAGCATGTTCGCTTACCTGCTGTACGTGCTACCGGTGCTCGTCACGGTATCGTCGGCCCCGGTCGCCGCGCACCGGCGCGGGGCCCTCGCCATCGACATGGTCCTGGTCGTGCTGCTCGGCGTGCTTTTCTACGCGCGCACCTTCTCCCTCGTGTCGCTCCATGGCACCAACGACCGCCAGAACGCACTCGAGCTGGCCTGGATGTTCGACCTGGAAAACGTCAGCCTGGCGCTCGCCGCCACGTTGCGCTTCGTCGCCACGGATAGCCCGGCCGACCATCGTTTCTTCCGCGCGGTGGCGTCGTTCTTCGCCACCTATGCCGTTGCCGGCTTCATCTACAACCATGACATCGCCCTGGGCGATTACCCTCAGTTCGGCGCCACCCCGTGGGACGTCCTGCTCGACCTGCCCTTCGTCGCGCTGATCGCCTCGCTGGCAATGACGCCCACGCGCCGCCACTGGCATCCCCCCGTCTACGTGGTGCGCTTCGTGCAGGGCGCAAGCCCGACGTTCCTCGCGGTGAGCGTGCTCGCCTTCGGCCTGATGGTGATGGACGACCACCCGCCGCTCGGCATCGCCGCGGCGATCGCCGCCGTGGTCGGCATCGGCTTGCGCGGCACGCTGGCCCAGGTCGACC
This sequence comes from uncultured Luteibacter sp., assembly GCA_913774655.1. GTDB lineage: Bacteria > Pseudomonadota > Gammaproteobacteria > Xanthomonadales > Rhodanobacteraceae > Luteibacter > Luteibacter sahnii. Next base: position 1,089 of record CAJYHU010000007.1, read on the forward strand.
TCGCCGACGTCGACGCCCGGCCAACGCGTCGTCCCGATATGCCCGCCGGCCTGGTCTTCATCGACCGGATGACCGGCCTACCCAACCGGCGTGCCTTCGACGATCGCCTGCTCCACGAATGGCAGCGACCGGTGCAGGAGGGACCGATCGCGCTCCTGGTCATCGGTATCGACTTCCTGCGTGAGTACAACGACCGTTATGGCCGTGCCGCCGGCGACGAATGCCTGCGCATGGTCGCCGCCATGCTGCTCGCGCGCGGCACCCGGGCGGGCGACCTCCTGGTCCGTTTCCGCGGCGCTGAATTCGCGCTGCTCGCGCCGGGCACGTCTCTGCGCGATGCGGTAACGCTGGCCGACGAGTTGCGCGAACACATCCAGGCGCAAGCGATCGTGCATGCCTTGAGCGCGGTCGGCGTGGTCACGGCAACGATCGGTGTCGCCGCCCTGCGCGCGTCCGGGCACCTGGGCGCGCCCGACCTCGTGAGTACGGCCGAACGCGCCCTGCAGCGCACGCGCCGGGGCGGACACAACCGGGTAGGCACCCTGGGCACCCCGCACGCCTTGCCCGTCGATCCGCGCGACACGCCGCATCGACCCGCCCACGGCCGATCGGCATGAGCCCGCCCGTACCGACCCGCGGCGGTGGTCACCGCTCCGCCCCACGCGTCACCGATGCCGCGAACCGCGTTGCGCGCCACCGACCGGTGGGACGCCTGCTCGGGGGCGCGGCGGTCGTGTTAGCCCTCGCCGCCATCGTGGGCCTGTACCTCGGGCGTGCGCCGACCCCGGCCCCCGTGCCGCTTGTGGCGCCGCCCGTACCCAAACCCGCGGAGGCCCCGCCCACCGCCCACCCGATCACTGAACCCGATACGTCGATCGAAGGCGTGGTCTCACGCCCGGCGCCGCGCCGTGAGACGCCCGTGCGCCCGGCATGGACCCGGCCTCCACTCGCGCGCGCCATACCGCCTGAGCCGCCCGTGCCACCCGTGCCACCCGTGCCACCCGTGCCACAGGAACCTCCCATGCCGCCCGTGCCATTGTCGCCCGGGGCGCCGCACGCATCGGCCCAGAACGCCCCACGGCCGATCGCCCCACGTGCCATCGACGCGGCGGCCCCTCCCTCGCTCGCGCCCGACGATCAGGTCGCCTACATCCGCCACCTGCTCGACACGGGGCGTTACGCCGAGGCCCGCCGCGTGCTGAACGCCCTGCGCCGCACGCACCCCGGTTACGACCTGCCCCAGGACCTGCGCGACCTCGCACGTTGACCATGCTTTACACGATCACCGCCCCGTGGCGCCACGAAGAAGATATCCGCAAGAGCCGCTTCCTCGCGCAGGCCGCCCCCATCGCCCATCCGGAGGAGGCGCTCGCATGGTTCGCCCTCGTGGGCGACGCCTCGGCCACGCACAATTGCTGGGCGTATCGCGTCGGCGACGCGTATCGCTTCAACGACGACGGTGAACCCGGCGGTACGGCGGGCCGCCCGATCCTCCAGGCGATCGACGGGCAAGGATGCGACCGGGTCGCCGTGCTCGTGACGCGCTGGTATGGCGGCATCAAGCTGGGGGCCGGTGGCCTCGCCCGCGCCTACGGGGGTTCGGCCGCCGAATGCCTGCGCCTGGCACCCCGCGAGCCGATCGTGGCGACAGGCGCCCTGCACATGCATTGCGACTTCACCGAACTGGCTTTGGTCTCGGCACGGATTCGCGAGTCCGGCGGCCAGATCGCGCGGGAGACCTTCGTTGCCGATGGCGCGGAACTCACGGTGACCGCGCCGCTGGACCGCCTCGACGCCATCGCGGCCCGCGTGGTCGACATCAGTCGCGGCCGTATCCAGCCGCGCCGGGACCCTGGCTGATGGCTCGACGTCGGGCGGCCTGCGGCGTTCGGTCCCGGGGGCATGTCACGAAGGTGTGATTGAATAGGCGGTGATCCATCCCCATCCGAGCCAGCGACATCTAAGGAAGCGCGCCGCGAATGACCGAAGAACGCAAGGAGAAGACCCGCAAGATCGGCGCGTTGCGCCATCTCTGGCCGTTCCTTCGGCCGCACAAGGCGCTCGCGATCGGCTGGCTCGTGTTCCTGGGCCTTTCCTCCAGCGCCTCGCTGCTGCTGCCGGTCGCCGTTCGGCACATCATCGACCACGGCTTTCTCGCCGCCAACGTCGCCACCATCAACGGAACCTTCCTCGCGCTGTTCGGCGTGGCCGTGGTGCTGGCCCTGGCGACCGCCGGGCGCTATTACTGCATCGCGTTGCTCGGCGAACGGTCGCTGGCGTCGTTGCGCACGACGCTGTATCGCCACGTGATCGGCCTGGACGTCGGCTTCTACGAAAGCACCCGCGTGGGCGAACTCACCTCGCGCCTGGGCACCGACACCGAAGTGGTGCAGACGCTCGTCGGCTCGGGCATTTCGGTGGCGCTGCGCAGCGCCGTGATGCTCATCGGCGCCGCCGCCGCGATGGCCTGGACCAGCCCGCGGCTCGCGGGCCTCACCGCGCTGGTGATTCCCGCGGTGATGCTGCC
>CAJYHU010000008.1 GCA_913774655.1 uncultured Luteibacter sp.
GCCCCCGTGCCAACCCCCTCGGCGCTGGCCGCGCGGGTCAGCGCGGCCACGAGGTCGCGATGCCCGGCCAGGCCGAGGTAATCGTTGCCGCAGAAGTCGGTCAGGATGCGTCCGCCGACGACCCGGCGCCCCCCGCCCAGCACGTCGCACGTACGGGCGCGGCGAAGCAGGCCCTCCTGTTCGCGACCCGCTCGCGCGGCCTCCACGCGGGCGCGGAGGCCAGGGCGGTTCATGCGTGCGCGGGCTCGACGATGTCGGCGTGCACGGTGCCCGGTTCGAACGCGACTTCCATCGGCTTCAGGCCGAGTCGTTCGAACAGCCGGCGGTCATGCTCGACATCGGGGTTGCCGGTGGTGAGCAGCTTTTCGCCGTAGAAGATCGAGTTGGCACCCGCGGCGAAGCACAGCGCCTGCAGCGCGTCGTCCATCGATTCGCGGCCAGCCGACAGGCGTACGACGGATGCCGGCATGAGCAGGCGCGCCACCGCGATGCTGCGCACGAACTCGAACGGATCCAGCGCCTCGGTACCCGCCAGAGGCGTACCTGCCACCTGCACGAGGCGGTTGATCGGCACCGACTCCGGATGCTCGGGCAGATTCGCCAACGTCTGCAGCAGGCCCGCGCGCTGCGCGCGCGATTCGCCCATGCCCACGATGCCGCCGCAGCAGGTCTTCATACCGGCCGCGCGCACATGCTCGAGCGTATCCAGGCGATCCTGCATGTCGCGGGTGTGGATGACTTCCCCGTAATAGTCAGGCGATGTGTCGATGTTGTGGTTGTAGAAATCCAGGCCCGCCGCCTTCAGCGTGTCGGCCTGGGGGCCGCTCAGCATGCCCAGGGTGGCGCAGGTCTGCAGGCCGAGGGCCTTCACCGCGCCGACGATCTCGGCCACCTTGGCGACGTCGCGATCCTTGGGCGCGCGCCACGCGGCGCCCATGCAGAAGCGGCTGGCGCCCGCGTCCTTGGCGGCCTGCGCCTTGGCGAGCACGGCCTCGACGCTCATCAGCTTCTCGGCCTTCACCCCAGTCGCGTAGCGCGCGGCCTGCGGGCAGTAGGCGCAATCCTCGGGGCACCCGCCCGTCTTGATCGAGAGCAGGGTCGACACCTGCACGGCGTTGGGGTCGTGGTACTGCCGGTGAACGGTCTGCGCCTGGAACAGCAAGTCGTTGAAGGGCAGGGCGAAGAGGCGCTCGACCTCGTCGCGGGACCAGTCGTGGCGGATGGCTGCGATCATGGGGACTTCCTTGGGGACGGGCCGAAGTGTCGGATTCGTCCCTGTCGTTGTCAACCTGAATGGGTGTCACCGGGTTGACGCTGTCCGCACGGTCCGCGGCTCTACCATCGGCCCAGGACACCTACGGAGACACGCCATGAGCGAAGGTCAGGGCAGCAGCGGCAACGTCATCGCGGCGATCTGCAGCTTCTTCATTCCGGGTCTGGGCCAGCTTGTACAGGGTCGCGTCTTCAAGGCGCTGATCATGTTCGTGCTGGCGGCGGTGCTCTGGATCATCTGGCTGGGCTGGATCATCCACCTGTGGTCCATCGTCGACGCGGCCATGTTCCGTCGGCGTTACTGAGCACGCCCGGCGCATGGACGCGCCCTTGGACCGCTGGCTGGCAGCGGCAGGCCGTTTTATCCTTCCGCCCCGCTGCCTGGCCTGCGGCGATCGCGGCGTGGGAAGCACCGAGTTGTGCGCGGGCTGCCTCGCCGCGCTGCCGTGGAACGATCGCCACTGCGCGCGATGCGCGTTGCCGCTGCCCCGCGAGACGACGCTTTGCGGCTCGTGCCAGCGGGCGACGCCGTCGTGGCACGCTGCGTGGGTGCCGTTTCGTTACGCTGCGCCGATCGACCAACTGGAAGCGCGATTCAAGTTCCACGGTCAACTCGCGGCCGGGCGCACGCTGGCACACTGCTGGCTGCGCGCGAGGTGTCCCCTCGACCGTCCTGACGCCGTCGTACCGGTGCCCTTGCACGTCTCCCGCTTGCGTCGGCGCGGATTCAACCAGGCCCTCGAACTGGTGAAACCGCTGGCGCGGCGGATCGGTTGTCCGTTGTGGCCCGACGCGCTCGAGCGCGTGCGCATGACCGCCGCGCAGAGCGACCTGGATGCCGCCGCCCGCGCGCGCAACGTGCGCGGTGCCTTCGCGGTGCGCCGTTTGCCGGCGGTGCGCCACGTTGCCGTCGTGGACGACGTGATGACCACGGGGGCCACGCTGGAAGCCTGCGCCCGCGCGCTGCGCGACGCGGGCGTGGCGCGTGTGGACATATGGGCGTTGGCGCGCACCGGGCGCGACGTGTCGTCGCGTTAGATCGCGCGTGTCGCGCTCAGAGCGCCAGCGCCAGCACGATCCCCACCCAGATCGCCAGGCCGACCCAGTTGTTGTGACGGAACGCGGCGAGGCAGGCGGGGCCCGCGCGATCGCGGATCATCCACTGCTGATAACCGAACAGCCCGGCAGTAACGAGCAGGCCGATCCAGTAGGGCCAGCCGAGCGCGGCACGCGTGCCGACCAGCACGAGGGCGAGCAGGAAGGTGCCCATCAGGATGCCGATGATCGGCCGGTCGGCGTCGGCGAACAGGATGGCCGTCGACCTGGCGCCGGCGGCGATGTCTTCCTCGCGGTCGACCATCGCGTACATCGTGTCGTAGATCACCGACCACAGGATGTTGGCGATGAAGAGCAACCACGCCACGGGCGGCACGCTGTCGCTCACGGCGGCGAAGGCCATCGGGATCGACCAGCCGAACGCCGCGCCCAGCACCACCTGGGGCAGGCTCGTGAAGCGTTTGGTGAACGGATAGATCGCCGCCAGCCCGGCGCCGGCGAACGAGAGCAGGATGGTCAGACGGTTCGTGAAAAGCACCAGCACGAAGGCGAACGCCAGTAACGCCGCGAAGGTCCACAGCGCTTCGCGCGGCGTCACCCGTCCGCTTGCGATCGGCCGGCCCCGCGTACGCGCTACCTGAGGATCGAGCTTGCGATCGGCGTAGTCGTTGATGGCACAGCCGGCGGCTCGCATGGCGAACACGCCAAGGGTGAAGATCACCAGGGGCCCGATGGGCGGAAAATCCTTCGCCGCCAGCCACAGCGCCCACCACGTGGGCCACAACAGCAGCAACGCCCCGATGGGACGATCCATGCGGGTCAGCTGCAGGAACGCGTAGACGCGATCACGTCGTGCCGACGGCATGCCGCGCAGCACGAATGCGAGCACGCGTTCGGCGGCGGTCGAGGCATCGGCTGGGCGTATGGAAGGCGTCGGTGCGGTGGCCGACCGCGCGGGACGCGCGGCCTTGGGTCGTGGTTGGGGTTTCCGGGACGAGGGGCTCATAGGTGAAGTCTAGCCGGGCGGATGCCTTACACTCCACGGCCCCGCCGCGACGGCCCTAAATGCGTTGATCTCGGATTCGCCACCGTTTTCGTTTCGCCGCCTCTTGGCGGTGCTTGGCCTGGTGTGGCTCGTGTTGGGCTACAGCGTGCTGCTGCGTGGGCGCGTACTGCCGTGGGACGCCATCAACGAGTTTTACCCCACGGTGTATTTCAACGTGCACGCCCTCCGCACCGGCCAGTGGCCTTGGTGGAATCCATACATCTATGGGGGCTATGCGCAGATCGGCGATCCACAGGGCATGCTGTTTTCGCCGTTGCTGATGGCATGGATGATCGTGCCAGCCCATCCCGGCGCGGGCTGGTTCTCGTGGGGCGTGCTCCTGCATGTGCTCATGGGAGGGACGGCCATGCTGGCTCTCATGCGCCGTCATGGCGCGAACGCCTGGGGCTCGCTGGTATCGGCCATCGTCTTCATGGGGGGTGGCGTCGCCGCGTCACGTCTGGAACACGTGCCGATCGTCATCGCCTATGCCTACGCGCCCGTCGTGTTGCTGGCTTGGCGGCACTTCCTTGCCAAGCCCGCCCCGTTCCGCGGGATCCTGTTCGGTGCCGCTGCGGGAGCGATGGTGGCGCAGCTGACGCAGGTCACTTACCTGTTCGTGCTGATCATCGTCGCCTATGCCGGGATCTCGCTCCTCCGCGCATGGCCGCGGCAGGATGCCGCCGGGCGGCGCCGGATCGTCGCTGGGGTCGCCCTCGGCGCTTGCATCGCGAGCCTCCTGGGCGGCCCACAACTCGTCTTCAGCTGGGCGGCAATGAGTCTGTCGAACCGCAATGCGATGCTTTTGTCGGATGCGGCCGCGGCGTCGCTCGACAGGCGGGCATGGCTCTATTTGTTTTGTCCGAATGCGTTCGGCGGCCTGAGTGACTTCACCCACGCGGCCATCGATCCGGTACAGGCGTTCCTTTATATCGGGGCAATCCCTTCGATCTTGCTGTGGGGCCTCGTCCGCGCCTGGCACAAGGGCATCAACCGCCGGACACTCGTTTGCTTCGGCATGCTCGCCGTGTGCGCCGCCATCTACCTGAGCGGCACGCACACGCCCGTGTACGGGTGGCTGTTCCGGTGGCTCCCGGGGTTGTCGCATTTCCGCCGTCCATCCGATGGCGCCTACCTGCTTAATTTTGCGTTGGCAGCCCTCGCCGGCATCGGTGCGAGCTACATCGACCTGCGCTCGCGTCGCGACATCACCGTGCTTCTGGTCGTCGCGAGCGTCTGGCTAGCGATCTCAGCGTCCACGATGCTGCCGTCGAAGCCGCTAACGCTGATTGCTCCGGGTCTTGCCCTGGCAGCGCTATGGCGCCTGCGTACCCCTGGCAGTACATGGCGGACGATGGTCTGGCTGGTGGCGGTGCTCTCGGCGGATTACCGCATGTTCAACTTCAGTGGTCTGTTCCTGGCCTCTACGGACGAAGCAGCTCGTTACGTGGACAGTCCCGAAGTTCACGATCTGCGGCAGGCACTGAAGACCGGTACGGATGCGCCGCCTGCCCGGATCGCGACCTGGGGGACGGGCGCCATCTGGGACGACGGCGGCATGCTCGCGGGTGTCGCGTCGACCCAAGGCTACAACCCGCTTCGCTACGCGCTTTACGAGACATGGTACGGACCGCGCGAAAACACCCTCGTCGAACTGCCTGCGTCGACCTACAACGCGTTGCCGCAGGCGCGCCTCGACGACCTGCTTGGTGTGCGTTACCTGGTGCTGGGCAGGGACCGGCCGGGCGCGCAGGCGATGGTGCCGCCGGATTATCGTCTTGAAAAAACCTATAAGTACGTCGAGCTTTGGCGCAACGACGCCGCGTATCCGCACGAGCTCCATCCACGACGTGTCCGGCTCGCCGGCGTCGGCCACATGCCGCCACCCGACGAATTTATCGCGACCGACTTCGCCGAGACGGCGTGGCTGACGCCTCGCGATGCGACTGACGCCGCGTCTGGCGCGAGCGAGGCGGCGCGTTGCCACGGTGCTGTCCGCTCGTCTTGGGTCCATGGGGGATACACCGAACAGACCTACCTCACGGCGTCGGACGCCGACGGCTGGCTTGTCGTGTCAGAGTTGGATTACCCCGGTTGGGTGGCGCAAGTGGACGGAACGTCCCTACCGGTTCACCGTGCCAACGGTATCTTTCGTGCCGTATGTGTTCCCGCGGGACGGCACGAGGTAAGTTTCCGTTTCTACCCGTGGCGCATGGTCGCGTACGCCTGGACCCAAGGCCGGTAAAAGAAGGGCGCCTCGCGGCGCCCCGGTGTCACTTCGGTTCCAGCGGCTCGACCGGATCGTCGTTATGCGGCGGCTCCGGATCGGCGTCGCGTTCCGGGCGGTAGCTGCCCGGCTGGCGGATCTCGTCTTCGGGACGATTCTTGCCGGGCTCGGCGATGGGTGGCTGCGGGTTGCTGGGGTTGAACGGCATGACCGGCTCCTTGGGTTCGGGTAGGCCCAACGCTAGGTCTGGCGCGGTGAAGTTGTCGGATACGTCACGTAAAGCGCCGATCGACGGCGCGCGGTTCACCCGCCGTGGCGTACGCTGCGCGGTCCAATCGACAGGGAGACACCTTATGAAGATCCTCATCGTCGGCGCGGGCGGCACCCTTGGCCGGGCCGTCGTGGCCGAATTGGGCAGCCGCCACGAGATCGTCAGCGCGGGCCGCAGCCATGGCGACGTGCGCGTCGATCTGCGCGACGCAGCTAGCGTCGAGGCAATGTTCCGCGATGTGGGCATGCTGGACGCGGTCGTCTGCGCGGCAGGTGCCGTGCCGTTCAAGCCGTTGGCCGAATTGACCGAGGCGGACTACCTCGCCGGCCTGCAGGACAAGCTGCTCGGCCAGGTGCGCCTGGTCCGCGCGGGCGAACATCACGTGCGCGACGGTGGCTCGTTCACCTTCATCACCGGCATCCTCGCCGAGCAGCCGATTGTGGCGGGAGCCTGCGCGAGCCTGGTCAACGGCGCGATCGAAGCATGGGTGCGTGCCGCCGCGATCGAACTGCCGCGAGGCCTGCGCATCAATGCGGTCAGCCCCACGGTGCTCACCGAGTCGATGGAAGGCTACGGCCCGTATTTCCGCGGCTTCGCGCCGGTGACGGCGGCGCGTGCCGCGCTGGCGTTCTCGCGCAGCGTGGAGGGTCGCCAGACCGGCCAGGTCTATACCGTCTGGTGACGCCGTGGGGTCTTCCGGACCCTGAGCGGTCCGGAAGACGGGAACGGTTACGCGGGCGACAGGCCGGCGGTGACCGCGGTGCGTTCCACGGCGGCGACGCCACTGCGGGCGTGGTCGGTGATGCGGGCGACGCCGCGCAAGCCACCGATAAAGCCGTCCACTTCGTCGGTGCGTCCGGTGTATTCCAGGATCGCCATATCGCCTTCACGTTGCAGCACCCTTGCCCCGGACTTCGCCACGTAGGTAGCGAGTGCCTCGCCCACACTTTCGACACGCACCACCGAGAGCTCCCGCTCGAGATGGTCCCGGCGGGTGAGTTCCGCGATGTCGATGACGTCCACGAGCTTCGCCGTCTGCTTCACCACCTGGTCGACGGTGATATCGTCGCCGAACACCACGAGCGTCAGGCGGGACACATCCTCGTCGTGCGTCGCCGCGACCGCGAGTGATTCGATGTTGTAGCCGCGTGACGCGAACAGGCCGGCGACGCGTGCGAGTGCGCCGGCTTCGTTTTGCAGGAGCATGGAAATCAGGTGACGCATGATCAGAACATCCCCGTCGGCTTGGCCTCGGCCGGGGCGGCTGCCGAGCGGCTGGGAATCCAGTCGCCGGTGATCATCTCGGCGTAGGAGGCGCCCGGTCCCACCATCGGATACACGCCCGCATCGGGATCGATGGTCACTTCGAGAAAGGCCGGTCCGTCGAAGGCGAGGAAATCGGCGATGGTGGCGTCCAGATCGTTCGGGTGGTCCAGGCGCCTGGCCCATTCGAAGCCGTCGGCCTGTGCCGCGCGCACGAAATCTTTCTTATGCAGGCTCTTGTCGCTGGCGGAAAAGCGTCCCCGGAAGAACAGCTTCTGCCACTGGCGCACCATGCCGTCGCCTGCGTTGTTCAGCACCACGACCTTCACCGGCAGCCCGTAGGTGGTGACCGTTTCCAGCTCGCCGATGTTCATCCGGATGCTGGCATCGCCGTCGACGTCGATCACGGTGAGGTCGCGTCGGGCGAACTGCGCCCCGATGGCGGCGGGCAGGCCGAAACCCATGGTGCCCATGGAGCCGGAGGTGAGCCAGCGGCGTGGCGCGCGGAAGTCGAAATACTGCGCCGCCCACATCTGGTGCTGTCCCACCCCCGTGGTGATGATCGCCTGGCCCCCGGTGATGCGGTTGATCGCCTCGATCACCGCGCACGGCTGGATGCGCTCGCTTTCGCGACAGAAGTTCATCGGATGAGACGCCTTCAGCGCCTCCACGTGCGCATGCCACGCGCGGCGGTCGGCCGTGAAGCCGATGCGCTTGCCGTAGGCGATGAGCGCGCGCAGGGACGCGTCGAGCCCGCCCACGTGGTGCCAGTGCACCGCCTTGACCTTGCCGATCTCGGCCGGGTCGATGTCGATCTGCGCGATGGTGCGGGCGCGGGGAGCGAACTTGTCCGGCACGCCGACCACGCGATCGTCGAAGCGGGCACCCAGCGCGAAGACGAAGTCGCAGTCGTCCATGGCGTAGTTGGCGTAGGCGGTACCGTGCATCCCGAGCATGCCCAGCGCGAGAGGGTCGGTGGTGTCGAAACCGCCAATGCCCATCAGCGTCGTCACCACCGGCAGGCCGAACGTCTGCGCGAACTCACGCAACGCACGGGCGGCTTCCGCCGCGATGATGCCACCGCCCGCGTAGATGAGCGGGCGCCCCGATGCCGCCAGGGCATCGAAGAATGCCGCGCAGGCGCGATCGTCGGGCGTAGCCGATTGCACGGCGTGCAGGCGCGTGCGATAGCCGCGCACGGGCAGTTCGCGGGCACCGTGGAAGACGAGCGGGGCGTTCTGCACGTCCTTGGGAATATCCACCACCACCGGCCCGGGGCGGCCGCTGCGGGCGATGTGGAACGCGGTGCGCAGCGTGGCTTCCAGCGTCTGCGCATCGGTGACGAGAAAAACATGTTTGGCGCAGGCGCCCATGATGGTGCCGATGGGTGCTTCCTGGAATGCATCGGTGCCGATCGCGGCGGTGGGTACCTGGCCGCAGATCACCACCATCGGGATGGAATCGGCCATCGAGTCGCGCACGGGCGTCACCGCGTTGGTGGCGCCGGGACCGGAGGTGACCAGGGCGACGCCGACGCGGCCCGAGGCGCGGGCGTAGCCGGCGGCCATGAAACAGGCGCCCTGCTCATTTGCGGGCACGATCAGCGGCAGCGGCTCGCCGCCGTCGTCGCGGGCGTGCTCGGCGTTGTAGCGGAATAACGCGTCGTAGACCGGAAGGATGGCACCGCCGGAGTAGCCGAACAGCACGTCGAGGCCTTCGTCGGCGATGACCTGCACGACGATGTCCGCGCCGGTCATGGCACGTCCGGCCAGGGGATGGTTCGAGGCGTGGCGAGTAATGTCGCCGATATCCGGTTGCGCATTCACGGTGTGGGGCTTCCTTGGTGGGGGAAGATGCAGGAGCGCGCCCGCGCGCGGCGAAAGGGGAGGGGCTTCGCGGTGCGGGCACGCTCCTGCAAGGGACGGCATCAGGCGCTCTTGGCGGGCTCCGGTGCCTTCGGCTGGTTGGCGGCGAGCCACGGCATGCGCGCGCGCAGCTGCGCGCCCACCTTTTCGATCGGATGTTCGAGGTCGCGCTGCTTGTAGGCCTTGTAGTTGGGCAGGCCGGCCTGGTATTCGGCCGTCCATTCGCGGGCGAACGTGCCGTCCTGGATGTCCTTGAGCACGCCCTTCATGCGCTCCTTCGTGGCGTCGTCGACGATACGCGGCCCGCGGGTGTAGTCGCCGTACTGCGCGGTCTCGGACACGAATTCGAGCATGCGCGCGAGGCCGCCCTCGTAGAACAGGTCGACGATCAGCTTCAACTCGTGCATCACTTCGTAGTAGGCGATCTCGGGACGGTAGCCGGCCTCGACCAGTGTCTCGAAGCCCTTGATGACCAGTTCGGATGCGCCACCGCACAGCACCGCCTGCTCGCCGAAGAGGTCGGTTTCGGTCTCTTCCTTGAAGTCGGTCTCGATCAGCATCGCGCGGGCGCCACCGATGCCGGCCGCGTAGGACATCGCACGCTCGGCGGCATGGCCGGTGGCGTCCTGATGCACGGCGTAGAGGCAGGGCACGCCGCGGCCGATCTCATACTCGCGGCGCACCAGGGCACCGGGGCCCTTCGGGGCGACCAGCACCACGTCGATGTCCGCGCGTGGCGCGATCTGGCCGAAATGCACGTTGAAGCCGTGGGCAAAGAGCAGCGTAGCGCCCGGCTTCATGTGGCCTTCGATGGCCTCGCGGTACAGGGCCGGCTGGGTCATGTCCGGGGTGAGCACCGCGACCAGGTCGGCATCGCGCACGGCTTCGGCCGGCTCCGCCACGTGGAAACCGTCGTTGTACGCCTTGTGCCAGGACGGACCGCCCGGACGCAGGCCCACGACCACGTCGAGGCCGGAGTCTTTCAGGTTGAGCGCGTGCGCGCGGCCCTGGCTGCCATAGCCGAGCACGGCGATGCGGGCGTTCTGCAGGGGGGCGGTGGTGGCTTGTTTGTCGGTCATGGGTATCTCCGGTGAATAACGCGGTTCGGGTGGCCGGGCACGGCGCGCGGACGTCGAGGGTGCCGGCCCGGGT
>CAJYHU010000009.1 GCA_913774655.1 uncultured Luteibacter sp.
GTCGTCTCCCAAGCAACGCACCTGGCTGGCCGATCAGCCGCTCCAGCGCAAGATCCGGCTGGCCATCGGCATCCTGCTGGCGCTTTTCGTCACCGCTTGCATCGCCAACCTCGTCGCCCTCTCGCGGGAAGCCGACACGAGACGATGGTCGACGCATACCTATGTCGTGCTGTTGACCCTGGCCGACGTGGGCAGCGACGCGCAGGCGCGCCAGGTGGCGCTGCGCGGTTACCTGCTCAACCAGTCGCCCAACGAATACGCCGACTTCGAATCGGCCGACCGTGAACTGACCAAGAGCCTGGCCGACCTGCGCCAGCTCACCAACGACAATCCACTGCAGCAGTCGCGGATCGACCGCCTGCGCGACATGCTCGAACGCTGGAAGACCGAGGCTCGCGACATGGGCCTGGAGCGCCTGCGCGCCGTGGGCGACGCCGACACGGCCGAACTCGCGGTCAAGCGCGAAACCGCGCGGCACGAATACCTCGCCCGTCGCACCGTGCTGATGACCGACGTCTACAAGCTGCTCGAGGCGATGTCGTCCACCGAGCGCAACCTGCTCGACCAGCGCAACGCCGCCCTGGACGACACGCTCCAGGCCACGCGGTACGTCAACCTGATTTCGCTGCTGGCCTGCCTGGGCCTCGGTGCGGTGGTGATCTGGATGACGGCCCGCCTCATCACCCGGCCCATCGTCGAAATGACCGGGCTCATGACGCGCCTGGCCAACCACGATCACGACATCGAGGTGGACCAGCTCGACCGTCGCGACGAAATCGGCAAGATCGCCCGGGCGCTCCAGGTCTTCAAGGAGATGGCGATCGAGACCGCCGGCCAGTCGTGGATGAAGTCCACGGTGACCTCGGTGTCGAACCGTCTGCAGGAAGCCACGAGCTACCGCGACTTCGCCGAAGCCCTGGTCGCCGAACTGGTGCCCGCGCTCAAGGCCGGCGTGGGCGTGTTCTACGTGTTCCGAGAAGATACGGCGCGACTGGAACTGCTCGGCAGCTACGGCTTCCGCCAGCGCCGCCACGTGACCACCGACTACGCGCTCGGCGAGGGTCTGGTGGGCCAGGCCGCCGTGGAACGCCGCGCCATCGTGCTGCAGGACGTGCCCGACGACTACACGCGCATCCACTCCGGCACGGGCGAGGCCTCGCCGCGCAACGTCGTCCTCTTGCCCGTGACCTCGCGCGACAGCCTGCTGGGCGTCATCGAGATCGCGAGTTTCACCCACCTCAGCGGTATCCAGGAGCGCATGCTCGACGAGCTGATGCCGATCGTGGCGCTCTCGCTGGAAAACCTCGCCCGGGCGCTGCGCACCCGCGAGCTGCTTGAGCGCACGCAGAGCCAGGCCGACGAGCTGCGGGCGTCCGAGGAAGCCCTGCGCCGCCAACAGGAAGACCTTCGCGCCACCAACGACGAGCTCAAGAACAAGACCGCCGAGCTCGAGGAGCAGTCCCAGCGCCTGGTCGCCTCCGAGGAAGAACTTCGGGTACAGACCGAAGAGCTGCACGCCTCCAACGAGGAGCTGCGCGAGAAGGGCGCCACGCTCAACCAACAGAAGGATGCCCTCGAAGCGCTGCAGAAAGAAACCCAGGACAAGGCCGAGGAACTGGCCCGGGCCAGCCAGTACAAGTCCGAATTTCTCGCCAACATGTCGCATGAGCTGCGCACGCCGCTCAACAGCCTGCTCATCCTCTCGCGCAGCCTCGCCGACAACGACGAAGACAACCTCACCACCGAGCAGGTGGAGTCGGCACGCATCATCCACGATGCCGGCAGCAACCTGCTTCGCCTCATCAACGACATCCTCGACCTGTCGAAGGTGGAAGCGGGCAAGATGGAGCTGGCGGTCGATGCCTTCTCGCTGACCGACCTCTCGCGCATGCTCGGACGCACCTTCAACCACGTCGCCCAGGAAAAGAAACTCACCTTCCAGGTGACGATGTCGCCGGATCTCCCCACGACCATCCGCACCGATGGCGGCAAGCTAGAGCAGGTCGTGAACAACCTGCTCAGCAACGCCTTCAAGTTCACCGCCCAGGGCGGCGTGACGCTGCGCATGTCGCGCCCCGGGCCCGACACCCCGCTGCCCGAGGGCGTGGAGGCAAGCCACGCCGTGGTCATCGCCGTCAGCGACACCGGCATCGGCATCCCCGACGACAAACGCGACCGGGTCTTCCACGCCTTCGAGCAGGTCGATGCCAGCACGAGCCGCCAGTACGGCGGCACCGGCCTGGGCCTGGCGATCTCGCGGCGCATCGCCAACCTGCTCGGCGGCGACATCTCGCTGACCAGCGAGCCGGACAAGGGCAGTACGTTCACGCTGGTGCTGCCCGAGGACGCGCCGGACACCGGCGAGCGTCCGGCGCCCATGCCCTTGCAGCGCGCGGCCGCCGAGGCCACCCTGCCGCTCTCGCCCGCACTTCTCGCCGACGCCATCGACGACGATCGCCACGCCATCGGCCCCGGCGATACCACCATCCTCGTCGTCGAGGACGATCCCGCGTTCGCGCGCATCCTCGCCGACATGATCCATCGCAAGGGCCACCGCGTGCTCGCGGCGGCGGATGGCGAATCGGGCCTCGCGCTGGCGAGGCAGTTCCGGCCTACCGGTATCCTCCTGGACGTGATGCTGCCGGGCATGGACGGCTGGACCGTCATCGAACGATTGAAAGCCGATGCGGCCACCCGGCACATCCCGGTCCATTTCATCTCGGCCACCGACGATGCCAGCCGCGGCCTTGAACTGGGCGCCGTCGGATTCCTGACCAAGCCGGTGAGCCGCGAGTCCATCGCCACGGCGTTCGATCGCCTGCTGCATTTCGCCGAGGGACGCACGCGCCACCTCCTGGTGGTCGACGACGATCCCCACGCGCGGACCGCCGTGCGCACGCTGCTCAAGGACGACGCCATCGTCATCGACGAGGCCGGCTCCGGCGAAGAGGCGCTCGGGCTCGCGACCGGCAAGAACTACGACTGCATCGTGCTCGACCTGGGTCTGCCCGGCATGTCGGGCATGGCGTTCCTCGAGCACGTGTCGCGCCTGGACCACACGCCGCCGGTCGTGGTCTATTCGGGCCGCGATCTCTCCCGCGAGGAGAGCATGCGCATCCGCCAGTACACCGACAGCATCGTGGTCAAGGGCGCCCGCTCGCCCGACCGCCTGATGGACGAGGTCAGCCTGTTCCTTCACTCGATCCGCCACGGCGGCGCGCGGGTGCAGGCGGCGCAGCAGGGTGGAGGCGTGGACGAGGCCGACCTGCGCGGCCGCCGCGTGCTGCTGGTGGACGACGACATGCGCAACCTGTTCGCCCTGTCCAAGGTGCTGCGCGCGAAGGGCGTCGAGGTGGTGATGGCACAGGACGGCCAGAAGGCGCTCGACACGCTCGACCGCGACCCGGGCCTGGAACTGGTTCTGATGGACATCATGATGCCGGTAATGGATGGCTACGACACGATGCGCGCCATCCGCGCGAAGCCGGCGGTCGCCCGGGTGCCGATCATCGCCCTGACGGCCAAGGCCATGCGCGGCGACCGCGAGAAGTGCCTGGAGGCCGGTGCGAACGACTACCTCTCCAAGCCGATCGACATCGATCGCCTGCTGTCGATGATCCGCGTCTGGCTGCCGACGAGGGACTGAGGTGGATCTGGAGGACATCGAAATCCAGCTGTTCGTGCAGGCCATGCGCCTGCGCCACGGCTACGACTTCAGCGACTACGCGCCCGCCTCGCTCAAACGCCGCGTGCACCAGTTGGTGCGCACGCACGACAGCGGCACCGTGTCGCGGCTGGTGGAACGGCTGCTGCACGAGGAGGGGTTCCTGCCGAGGGTGATCGAAGGGCTGTCGGTACCGGTCTCGGAAATGTTCCGCGACCCGCCGGTCTTTCGCGCGCTGCGCGACAAGGTGCTGCCGGTGCTGGCCTCGTACCCCGAGATCAACATCTGGCAGGCCGGCTGCGCCTATGGCCAGGAGGTGTACTCGCTCGCCATCCTGCTGGAGGAAGCCGGCCTCTACGACCGCACGCGCATCTACGCCACCGACTTCAACGACGCCGCGCTGGCCGTCGCGACCGACGGCATCTACCCCACCCGCGAGGCGCGCGACTGGTCGCGCCATTACATCGAGGCAGGGGGCTCGCAGTCGTTCAGCGACTACTACAGCGCGCGCTACGACTTCATCAAGCTCGACCAGCGCCTGCGCCGTAACGTCACCTTCTTCAACCACAACCTGGTCACCGACGAGGTGTTCTGCGAAGCGCACCTGATCCTCTGCCGCAACGTGCTGATCTACTTCAGCAACGGACTGCAGGACCGTACGCTGGGCCTGTTCCGCGACAGCCTGGTACGGGGAGGTTTCCTCTGCCTGGGCACGCGCGAAAACATCGACTTCTCGCCGTCGGCCGCGTCGTTCACGCATGTCGACGGCGCGCTGCGCATCTACCAGATGGGTGGCAGCGGCACCAAGGCCCTGCAACGATGACCCCATGCGAGGCCATCGTGATGGGATGCAGTGCCGGTGGCCTGGTGGCGCTCGAGCGCGTGCTGGCCGGGCTCGATCCGGCGCTTCGGCAGCCCATCGTGGTGTGCTGCCACACCGGCTCGCCCGACGTGAGCCTTCTCGTCGAACTGCTGCACCGGCATAGCCGGCTGCCGGTGACGGAGGCGCGCGAACGCGAGCGTCTCCAGCCCGGCACGGTGCACGTCGCCCCCAGCGGCTATCATCTGCTAATCGAGGCCAGCCATCGCTTCGCCATCAGTGTCGATCCGAAAGTCGCCTACGCGCGTCCCTCGATCGATGTCCTTTTCGAAACCGCTGCCGCGGTCTGGCACGAGCGGCTCGTCGCCGTGCTGATGACCGGCGCCAACTCCGACGGTGCGCTCGGCCTGAAGGCCATTCGCGACGCCGGGGGCTATGCCATCGTGCAGGATCCCGCCACCGCCGAGGTCGACGTCATGCCTCGCGCGGGACTGGACATCGCCGGCGCGGATGCCTGCGTCGCCCTGGACGCCATCGCGGACGCACTCAACCGACTGTGCCTGTCATGAACAACCTCCGGCCGAAGATCCTCGTCGTCGACGATACGCCCGCCAACCTCGTCGCGATGCGCCGCCTGCTGGCCAAGGCCGACGCGGATATCTACGAAGCGTCCAACGGCAACGATGCCCTGGCGCTGTGCCTCGACCACGCGTTCGCCCTCGTGCTGCTGGACGTGAACATGCCGGAGATGGACGGCTTCGAGGTAGCGCAATTCATCTCCGACAACGACGACATGGGCGACACGCCGATCATCTTCGTCACGGCGGCCTACGCGGACGACATCAACCGGATTCGCGGGTATACGGCGGGTGCGGTCGATTACATCGCCAAGCCGATCAACGACGTAATCCTGCAGTCGAAGGTGAAGGTGTTCCTCGACCTTTACCGGGCGCGCGCACTGCTACAGCAGGCGCTCGATGAACTCTCGGCGCGCAACGAGCAACTCACCCGCGAAGTCACCGAGCGCACGCGCATGGAGCAACTCGTGCGCCACCAGGCCATGCACGATGCGCTGACGGGCCTGCCCAACCGGGTGCTGTTCCGTGAGCGCCTGGAATCGGCCATCGGCGTGGCCGACGGGGGAGGCGCCCGGTTCGCCCTGGCGTACCTCGACATCGACGGTTTCAAGGGCGTCAACGACGGGCACGGCCACGCCGCGGGCGACGAACTGCTCAAGGCGATCGCCTCCCGTCTCAGCGCGCGCACGCGCGCGGGCGACACCGTCGCCCGGTTGGGCGGGGACGAATTCGCGCTGCTCCTGGACGGCACCGCCGACGGCGAGCAGGCGCTCGCCCGCTGCCGCTCGCTGTGCGATGCCATCGCCGAACCCTACATGCTCGACGTCGGCGGCGCCCGCGTGCCTGCGAAGATCGGCGCCAGCATCGGCGTCACCCTCTTCCACCCCGGCGACGGCTACGATCGCCTCGTCGCGGCGGCCGACGAGGCGATGTACGAAGCCAAGCGGGGCGGAAAAAACCGCAGCGTACTCGCCGCATAGCGCCGTTGCCTTTTCCGGATGCCTCGTAGGCGGTGTCCAAGGCGCCGAGGAGACCCGTCGTCCCGGCGCAGGGCAGGACCCACCGCGATGCGGTCGGAGTCATCGGAGAGTGGCCGCCATCACCGTCACTTCCACCTCCATACTCGCGCTGTTAGCAATTGCAACTCGTTCTCATTAACATTACGATAAGCTTTCCATAAGCACCGCCAGGGGCAACCCGAGCTGATCACCCCGCGAGCCTCACGGCATGCGCGGTGTCGTGCGCCCTACGAAACCGTGACCCAAGGAAATCGCTCCATGGCTTTCATCAAGAGCCGCAAGCATGCCGCTCCCGCCGCGCGCACTGTCAGTGCCGCCGTCCTGCTGACCCTCGCCCACGGTGCCGCCGCCGTCGACGCGCCCCCGCAACAGGCCAAGGTCAACGACGCCCAGGCCCTCCCGGGCATGCAGGTGGAGGCCGACCGCTCGTCCGATTACCGCGCGGACAAAGTCTCCTCGCCCAAGTTCACCCAATCGCTGCTGGATACCACGCAGACGATCCAGGTGATCGGCAAGGAACTCATGCAGCAGCAGGGCGCCACCACGCTCACCGAAGCCCTGCGCAACAGCCCTGGCGTGGGCACGTTCTACGTCGGCGAGAACGGCGCGACCAACACCGGCGACGCCATCTACATGCGCGGCTTCGACACGTCGGGCAGCATCTTCGTCGACGGCGCGCGCGACCTGGGCACGATCTCGCGCGATGTGTTCAACATCGAGCAGGTCGAAGTCACGAAGGGGCCGGACGGCACCGAATACGGCCGCACCGCACCGACCGGCGCGGTCAACCTCGTCACCAAGCAGCCGGTGCTCGGCAGCGGCGTGTCGGGCACCGTGCAGGTCGGCAGCGGACAGCGCCAGCGTGCCACCGCCGACTGGAACCAGAGCCTGGACGGCGACAAGGCGGTGCGCCTGAACGTGATGAGCCAGGAAAGCGGCGTCTACGGCCGTGACCGCGTCAAGAACGACCGCTGGGGCATCGCGCCGTCGCTCGCCTTCGGCCTGGGCACGCCCACCCGTGTCTACATCGATTACCTGCACATCAAGCAGAACAACCGGCCCGACGGCGGCGTGCCCACCCTTGGCCTGCCCGGTTACAGCGCGCCGGACAAGCGCAGCTTCCTCGCCAGCGCCTCGGCCGTCGACCCGAGCAACTGGTACGGGACCGACCAGGACCACGACCGCGACACCCAGGACCTGTTCACGGTGATCGTCGAGCACGATATCAACGAGAACCTGGCCCTGCACAACACCTCGCGCTGGGGACGCACCACGCAGGACTACCTGCTCACCTCGTTCATGGGTTCCACCGCCAACCTGCTCACCCCGAACCCGGCCGATCCCTCCACGTGGACGATCGCGCGCAGCCTGCCGACGTTCAAGCACCAGTCCAACCGGATCGCGACCAATCAGACCAACCTCACGGCGCACGTCGGCGATGGCGCGGTCACCCAGGACATCAGCGCCGGCATCGAACTGACCCAGGAAACCGCGCGCACCCTCGGCTTCGCCGCGCTGAACGGCAGCGCGTGGCCCGCCGCGAACCTCTACCAGCCGAACTCGCACGTACGCGGCCTGGTCTACGGCCAGACCGGCGCGCGCGCCAGCGGCAAGACCAACACCGCCGGCGCCTACGTGTTCGACACGCTGAAGTTCGGCGAGCGCTGGCAGGTGAACGCCGGTGTGCGCCTGGATCACTACACCACCGACTTCGACAGCCTCGTCGCCTGCGGTGCGCGCAACACGCCTGCCTGCGGCACGCGGCGCACCGGCACCATCGTGCCGGGCGTGAACGCCTCCAAGAGCGACAACCTCGTCAACTACAAGCTCGGCGTGCTCTATAAGCCCTCTGCCAACGGGAGCATCTACCTCAACGTGGCGCAGTCGCAGGAACCACCGGGCGGCAATACCCTGACGCTCTCCAGCGCGGCCAACAGTGCCGACAACCCGCTATTTGACCCGCAGAAGGCGCGCACGGTCGAAGTCGGCACCAAGTGGGACCTCCTCGACGAAAAACTGATGCTCACCGGCGCGCTCTACCGCACCACGGTGACCAACGACGTGGTGCAGGACCCGACCGACCTCCAGTACTACCAGATCGGAAAGAAGCGGGTGCAGGGCGTGGAAATCACCGCGGTGGGC
>CAJYHU010000010.1 GCA_913774655.1 uncultured Luteibacter sp.
CCTCGACAACGCGTTGCCGTGAGAGGGCTGCCTCGACGGACGGATACAATTCGGTGGGAACACCGGCCACGGTCACTTCCGTCGCGTCGATCTTCAGGAGGTCTATCCATTCGCTGCCATGGCCGGGCGTGGTCATG
This sequence comes from uncultured Luteibacter sp., assembly GCA_913774655.1. Taxonomy (GTDB): domain Bacteria; phylum Pseudomonadota; class Gammaproteobacteria; order Xanthomonadales; family Rhodanobacteraceae; genus Luteibacter; species Luteibacter sahnii. Next base: position 138 of record CAJYHU010000010.1, read on the forward strand.
CCTGCGTAGCCATGCAGTCGAAAGCGATCCGCATGATCCGTGGGGCCAGCGGCGGGAAGCGGGCCGTGCCACTCCACGGTTCCGGGCCATTGGCGGAGCGTCATTAAGGCGCCAGCCACGCTCGCCGCGTCCACGCGATAGTGCGGGAGCTCGCGGGCCACTGGGACGGGCGCTCGAGGACGGGGACCTGTGGATAGGAGTGCGTATTCGATAGCTGACAACGAGCGCGCGGCCACGGCATCCCAGCGGAAATGGCGGGCCCGCTCCAAGCCCCCACTTTTCAGGCGATGCAGGAGCGATTCGTCAGTGAGTACAGCCTCGATACGGGCGGCCAGTTCACCTGGTCGGTCCACGTCGAACAGTGCCTCGGGATCGCGCATCACCTCGGGGAGGCTCGTGGCATTGTTTGCGATGGCGGCGGCACCGCATGCCATGGCTTCGAGGGGAGGTAGACCAAATCCCTCGCGTTCGGAAGGAAAGACAAAGAGTGTGCAGGTTTGATAAAGCTTTACGAGGTCGTCATCGCTGACAAAGCCAGTAAAGACAATATCGGTTTCCTCGAGGCCATGCCGGTGCATGACCTCGGCGAGCCGGTTGGCCACCATCGGATCGATGCGACCCACTATCACCAGCACATGCGTGGTACGCAACGACCTGGACAGACCCGCATATGCCTCGATGAGCGCTAAAACATTCTTTCGCTTGTCGAACCCACCGTTGTACATAACAAAGCGGCGGTCGATGCCGAATCGATCAAGAAGATACCTAACATGGCTTTCGCCCCGATCCAGAGGGCGAAACCGCGCGTCGACCCCAGCGCCCACCGCGACGATGCGATCGGGTTCGATGGCAAGCCGTTCGATCGCGTCCTCGCGTACCCAGTCGGAAATGGCCAGCAGCAGGTCGCAGCGCTTGAGCGTCTCGATCCGATGTTTATACCAGTCGCGGGAGGTCGCTTCGCCCAGGTAGTGTGGATCGTGCAAGGGAATTAAGTCGTACAGCGTGGCGACGGTGAAGCCGGCGGGACGATCATGCGGCACGAGCGCGTCGTCGGCGAAACCCTCGACGACACTGCCCAGCCATACAACATCCGGATCCCGACTCTCCAGGGCCAGCGAGAAGACCCGCTCGGCCGCCTCCCGTCGCGCGGCGTTGTGGCGGTTGTGCGACGCCGTATGGCGGATGGGCCCGACCGAACGCCACGGGATCGCATTGCGTACGCAGTCCAGCGTGTCTATCGCTTCGTCGGCGCCGTCGAGCGCCGCGTTGAAGAGCAGGTCGATGTCGTGACGGCCGCGAGCCAGTTCGAAGAGCGCTTGGGTGATGGCAAGGCAGTAGCGCCCTATGCCGCGGTGCCGGCTTTCGGTCTGCACCCCTTGCATATCGAGTGTGATTTTCACACGTCGCGCCTCCCACGCATGCGGTCGTACGCGCGTCGGCTCGATTCGGGCATGCGGCGCGCGTCCACGTCGAGCACGGCGTCGGGATGATTGATCCGATGAGCGACCGTTCGCAACGTGGCGTCGAGAGCGGGAAACCGGTAGACGGCATCGACGATCATGCGCTTGAGTGCGGGATATCTTGAAAGTGAGCGGAGGAGGCCGCGCAGGCCGCGGCGGAACAAGGCGATCATGTGGACGGGCTGCCCAAGGCATGGCGCAGCGAGTGGAGGGCTGGCGCGGCTGAAAAATGGCGACGCACGTTCTCGAGACCAGCATCCGATAGCGTCGTCCAGAGTGCCTCGTCGTGGTATACGCGATCGATAGCCGCCGCCATTGCATCGGCATCATCTTCGACGAGAGCGTCCACGCCGTTACGCAGGTGCATGCCTTCGGCCGCCAGCGTCGTCAGCACCACCGGGATGCCGTGGCTCATGGCCTGGTTGACCTTGCCCTTGACCCCGGCACCGAAACGCAACGGTGCGACGGAGACGCGGGCTTCTCCGAGGAGGGGGCCGAGGTCATCGATGCGGCCGTGCAGATGCATGCCTTCACGGGCGAGGCTGCGACGTGTCGGTTCGTCGATGTCCCCGACGACATGGAAAACGATCGAGGGGTCACGCTCTCGCACCCGCGGAAGCACATGGGCGGCGAACCAGCGGACGGCATCCTCGTTGGGCGGGTGGCCGAAGCCACCGACGAAGATCAGGCCCCCTCGCGCGTCGAATGGCCGGGCACGCCCGTTGACGTCATGGATGTTGCTCACCAGTTCGACATGCGCGGCAGGCATATCGTGCCGCAGCACCGATCGTTCCTGCTCGCTGACCACGAGGGTGACGTCGGCGCGGCCTACCATCTGCAGTTCACGGCGCCGGGATCGCGCCGCCTGCCTTTCGAGCGACGGACGGGCGTTGATCGCGGCAGCACGCTCTTCGCGGATGAAGTGGAGGTCCACCGTGTCGAAAATCACGCGCGCGCGAGGCGCGAGCCGACGGACGATGTCGATGTATTGATCGGCCACTGGAAGGCGGCACAGCATGACCGCATCCAGTTCGCGCCCCTGTCGGTGCAGGTAATCGACCGGACTGCCGTTGTGCACTTGTACGCCGAGGCGTCCCAGCCGGACGATGTCTCCCTGGGTGGCGTCGTCGTCATCGGCGAGAAAATCGATGTGCCAACCGTCCGCGTTGAGCAGGGCGAACAGCTTGCAGAGTCTCATCGACCCCGAATCACGGTTGGGGTCGGGCGTCATCGTTTCGATGACCAGGATGCGACGGTGTGGCGAGGGACCGACGGGCGATGCGAGGACCGCCGGTTCCACTGTCGCCGTATCCTCTATCCCGCTGCCGTCGCGGCGGCGCAACGCCCGTTGAAGCGTCGCTTTCCAGCCACGCATGGCGACGCTGCCTTTGATGCGCCGCGCGAGATGAAGGAGCCGCCGGACCTTCCAGCCGATGTCCATCAGAGATTCTGGTAATTCGGCCCCGAGCCGCCTTCCGGCGTCACCCAGGTGATGATCTGGTAGGGATCCTTGATGTCGCAGGTCTTGCAGTGCACGCAGTTGGCCGCGTTGATCTGCAGGCGTCGGCCGGCTTCGTCCTGCACGATTTCGTACACGCCCGCCGGGCAGAAACGCTGGCAGGGATTGCCGTATTCGGTGGTGCAGCGATCGATGCAGATCGAGGTGTCGGCGACCTTCAGGTGCACCGGCTGGTCTTCGTCGTGCTCGGTCGCGGCGAAGTAGACCGACGCCAAACGGTCGCGCGGGACGAGGGTGCGGTCGACGTAGTCTTTTTTCGGCGTTTCGTACTGGCCGAGCTTGTGCAGTGCCGACCAGTCGGCGTGGTTCTTCAGCGTCCACGGCGAGCGCCCGCCGGTGACGGTCTCCCACGCGGCGTTGATCAGGCCCCACCACAGGCCTTTGTTGAAGCCCGGGCGGATGTTGCGCACCTTCTTCAACTCGGCCATGACCGCCGAGGCGCGCAGCGTCGCATCCCAGCCCTCGCTGCGCAGCGAGGACGCCACCAGGTGCTCGGCCGCGAGCATGCCCGAGGCGATGGCCTGGTGGGTGCCCTTGATCTTCGGCACGTTGACCAGGCCGGCCGAGTCGCCGACGAGGATCGCGCCGGGCATCTCCACCTTCGGCAGCGACTGGAAACCGCCTTCGACGATGGCGCGGGCGCCAGCCGAGACGATGGTGCCCCCGTCGAGCAGGCCCTTGACGTTGGGATGGTGCTTGAACTGCTGGAACGCCTCGAACGGCGAGAAATTCGGGTCGGGGTAGTCCAGGCCCACCACGAAGCCGATGGCCACGCGGTCGTTGTCCATGTGATACAGGAAGCTGCCGCCGTAGGTATCGTTGGCCAGCGGCCAGCCGGCGGTGTGCACCACCTTGCCCGGCTCGGCGCGGCCCGGCGGGAGTTGCCACAGTTCCTTGATGCCGATGCCGTAGGTCTGCGGGTCACTGTCGCGGTCGAGGTCGAAGCGTTTGATCAGCGTCTTGCTGATGTGGCCGCGGCAGCCTTCGGCCATCACGGTCACGCGGGCGCGGATGTCGATGCCTTCGGTGTAGCCGGGCTTGTGCGTGCCGTCGCGGGCGATGCCCATGTCGCCGATGC
>CAJYHU010000011.1 GCA_913774655.1 uncultured Luteibacter sp.
GCTTGTACGTTGCCGTGGCGCCGACGAGAAAACGGCGTTCGTCGAGCCCGATCGCTGCCAGCGTGCCGCGAATGGAGGGAAACGTGGCCTCCCCCACCCCCAGCAAGCCGATGTCCGGCGATTCCACCAGGTGCACCTGCACGCTGCGCGGATCGACCGCGTTGACGGCCTTGGCCAGGTAGCAGGCCGTCAGCCAGCCCGCGGTGCCGCCACCCACGATCAGTACGTTTTTCAGACGCGCCATGGTGTCGTCCCACTGCTGTCGCACGATGAAAAAAGAAAGGCCGGGCAACGCGACGCGTGCCCGGCAAAATGCCATTCAAGGGAGGGGTGGCAGAACGGCAAACCGCAGGTGACCGCTACCCCCAGACGGTCCGCCCGCACGATCTCAGAGCCAGACGCCGAGCTGGATGCCATAGGTGCGGGGCGCCAGGTACTGCGATACGTACTGCAACGATCCGTCGGACATCAGGAAGCGCCCGGCGCTGGTACGGATCTTCCCGTTGGATACGTTCTGCACGTAGGCGTTGACCCACCACTTGTCGCCCGGCTCGCTGTAACGCAGCGCCACATCACCGCGCGTGTAAGCCTTCTGCCGGTCGCCCTCGCCCAGGTTGAAGTAGCTCAGCCACTGCGAACTCTGGTATTGCGCGCTGAGGCGCGGCGTCAGGCGGCCGCCATTGCCGAGCGGGAAATCGTGCTCGTAGATGGCCGTGAGCGACAAGTTCGGCGCGTGCGGCAGGTCGTTGCCGGTAACGTTGGCACAATTGGCCAGGTTGGATTCTGGCGGGCATGCCGGAAGGCCTTGGTAATCGTTCGAACCGGCGTAGACGAGCTTGCCGAGTTCTTTCTTCGGAATGGCCGAGAAGATCAGGTTAAGGCGATCGCCCTTCTGCTGATAGGCCAGCTCCGATTCGATACCGAACACCTTGGTGCTGCCGCCCACATTGGAGAAGCCCAGGCCGTGGTTGCCATCCGGGTAGACGATCGGCGCGGACAGCTGGAAATTCTTGAAATTCTCGTAGTAGACCGCCGAATTCCAGGTCAGGTGGCCGTCGAGGAAAACGAACTTGCTGCCGACTTCGTAGTTGGTCAGGGTCTCAGGCTTGTACAACGTACCGGCGTCCTGCGTACCGCCCGACTTGTAGCCGGTGGAGACGCTGGCATAGACCAAGCCGTTTTCGCTGACGTCGGTGTCCAGGCGCAGCAGCCAGGTCGGCTTGCCCTTGCTGTATTTGGCCGTGTTTCGCTGCGAGATGCTGAAGCCGTTCGACGGATCCGGGTACACATCCGGCGAGATCGGCACCTGTGGCACGGCGGGATTGTACGCCCAGCCCCAGTTGATGCCGCCCTTGTTCTCCTTGTCGTCGTGCGACCAGCGCGCGCCGCCGGTGAGGCGCCAATGCTCGCTCAGGTGCCAGGTGGCCTGGCCGAACAAGGCATACGATTCCACGGTTTCCTTCGGCTGGATGAACGAGCCTTGCCAGTTCACCGTGCCGTACCGCGTGCCGTTCATGATGGGGATGTCGAAACGGATGCTGTTGTCCTCGTAGCCGTAGTAGGCGCCGAGAATCCAGTCCACTGTCTGCGGACCGGTGGACTTCAGGTCGAGCTCCTGGCTCCAGTTCGTATAGGTGGAATGGTTGGTCCGGTCGTCCTGGTAGACGCCGTTGGTGGTGAAGCTGGTCGGGACGCTGACGCCGACGTCCTGGTCGAAATCGCTCTGGCCCGAATAATGGTTGTAGCCGGCGATGTAGCTGAGCTGCATGCCGTCGTTGATGTTCCAGTCCATCCGGCTGCGCACCGTGCTGGAAGTGCGGTGCAGGTAGGGCGCGGTGTCGATCAACGCGGACCAGAACCTCTGCCCGTCGCGCGGCGTCTGCATGAGGCTCATGCTGGGCGTGCCGCGATCGATGAAGTATTCGTACGACAGGTTCCACTTGAAGGCGTCGCTGGGCTGCCAGAGCGCGCTGACACGTGCGGCCGACTGATCCTGGGCGTTGTATTTGTCACCGCTTTGCACATACTGGCCCGGATCGATCGGCCTGAATCCGGCCAGCGTGCCGCCGGACGCCGGCGATGCGAGATAGGCCGCCTGCTGGTCGGCAAGGCTGGGCAACTGGCCCGAGGGCTTCTGGTAATCGACGTAGCCGTCGTGTTGTTCGTGGACCACGGCGACACGCATGGCGAAGGTGTCGCTGATAGGCAGGTTGAAGGCGGCGCGCGAACCGAACTGATGGTAGTTGCCCGCCCCTACCTGGGCGTTGCCATAAAAGCCGCCGCCGATCTCCGGTTTGGCCGTCTGGAAGCTGATGGCGCCGGCAGTCGAATTGCGGCCCCAGAGCGTGCCCTGCGGGCCACGCAAGACTTCGACGCCGTCCATGTCCAGCAGCAGGCCCGACGCGGCTTCGGCGCGTGGTGCGTAGATCCCATCGACGAACGTGGCTACCTCGGGATCGGCGTATTCCGTCTTGGCGCTGTCGTTGCCGATGCCGCGAAGCGTAAGCGTGACGACGCCGTGGTCGCCCTGCGAGGTACCTTGCAGGCCGGGTACCAGCTTGGTCAGGTCCTGCACGGTCATGACACGTTCCCGGTCGAGCGTGTCGACGGCGATCGCCGTCACCGCGACCGGTGTCTTTTGCAGCGGCGTGTCGCGCTTGGTAGCGGACACCGAAATGGCGTCCAGGTTCTGGACTTTCTTATCCGCTTTGTCGACGGTGTCCTGGCTTCCGGGCGATGGTCTGGGTGCCGTCGCATCCTGCTCCGCTGCAAGCAGCGTGCCCGGCGCGAAGGCGATGGACATGGCGACGTACATCAACGAGTGACGCAGATTCATCAGGCTCTCCCTTGATCGCGTGGATCTGTGTGGCTCGTCGTGCGCGACGGCCATGACGTGGTTTCCCCATCCCCTTGCGCTGTCGGATATCGAATGACAGCGCTGTCATCGATGGATCATAAAACGGTGTCGATGGGAAAGCTCGCCGCAGGGCAGCACGCCTCCCATACATTCTCGATGCCACTCACGAAGGCGTTCTGGCGCCTTTCAACCCTTTAGATGACCGATTCATGGTGCATAGCAAATAGACGTCCGGGCCATCCCCATGCTGCATATCGGTCGTATCGCGGAACGGCGTCACGGTTTTTCGCCGTGGCCCGGGCACGCCAAGGTGCGATCGGCGACGGTGCCGAGTGACACGTCGGTGATCGCGATTTGCGCGGCGGAGCGGTTGGACCATTCAAACGGCCGATCCACTCGGCTCATGTTCGCGCCGGCGTCGCGAAAACATTTCAACGGGATACCGACACGCAACCATTGCCCCCGGGGCAATGCGCCGAGTTGCGGCCCGATGGACACGTTGCCGCCACACCCGGCGCCGCAGCCGACGCCTATCGTCGAGGTGTCGTCCGGTGCCACGGCATCCACTTTCAATGTCGTGACCAGGAGTACGTCGCCGTTGGTTTCACGATCCATATCCAACGGTGCGGGAGCCACCAGCGCAAGTTGCGAGGCGCCGCCGTTGCCCGCGGACCATGTGAAACCGCGCGCATCCTCCTGGGCATGGTAGTCGAGGGCGGTGACACGAAGGTGGCCATCCGCCGTGGCGGCCGGCGTCGTGGTGACGTGCGTGGTCACGCCGCTCGCCCCCGTGATATCCACCGTGACATCGGGTGCCGGCTTGCCTCGGGTGAAATAGACGCCCGCCTTCGCGGCGCTCAGTTCGACGCCGGCATCCTCAGGCAGGGGTTCCAGCGGCTGGCGATCGGCGTAGGTCAGGCCGAAGCCGAACGGAAACTGGGGGCGATCGCGCTTCGCGATCGCGCCCGTGACCTGGCGGGCGTTGCGTGGCCAGGCATAGGCCAGCTTGCCGTGAAAGTCATGGGCCACGTGGCCCTCGCGATCGCGCAGCAACACGTCCGCGATGCCCTCCCCTTCACTGCCCGGCAGCCACGCCACGACGAACGCGTCGGCGGCGTTGATCTCGCGATTCATCCATAGCGGCCGTCCGGTCAAGAATACGGCCACGACAGGGATTCCCTGCCCGCGCAGCCTGCGGAGCAGATCCAGATCGCGGTCGTTGCCGGGGCGGTAGGCGAGGTTCGGCAGGTCGCCCTGGAACTCGGCATAGGGATCCTCGCCGAACACCACGATGGCGACATCGGGCTTCTGTCGATAGGCACCCTCCGCGGCGAGTTCGGCATGACCGCCCGCGGCCTCGATCTGCGCTCGCAAGCCGGTCCAGATCGAGGTGGCGCCCGGGAAGTGGGCGTTGGTCAGCCCCGTGCCCTGCCAGCCCAGCGTCCACCCGCCGTTCTGCTTGGAAATGTTGTCGGCTCCGTCGCCGGCCACGAGGATGCGCTTGCGTGGGTCGATCGGGAGGAGATTGCCGTTGTTCTTCAGCAACACCAGTGACTCGCGCACCGCTCGTCGGGCTACCGCCCGGTGCGCCGGGCTACCGACTACCTCCGACGACGTTTTCGCAAGCGGATTGGACGATGGCAACCCGGCGTCGAACAGGCCCAGGCGCAACTTGACGCGAAGGATGCGCGTCACGGCGTCATCGATGCGGCTCATCGGGATTACGCCCGCCTTCGCCTGGGCGAGTGTGTTCGTATACAGGCCTTTCCACGAATCCGGCGCTTCGAGCATGTCCAGCCCGGCGTTGTACGCCGGGGCGCAACGCTCGTTGGTGCAACCCGGAACCTGGCCATGGGCGTTCCAGTCGCCCAGCACGATGCCGTCGAAACCCATGCGCCCTTTCAGCACGCCGGTGATCAACGACGTGTTGCCTGCCATCTTGACCCCGTTCCAGCTCGAGAACGACACCATGACGACCTGCACGCCCGCGTCGATGGCCGGCGGATACCCTGCCCCATGCACGTCGCGCAGCACGGCTTCGCTGATCCGCGCGTCGCCCTGGTCCTTGCCGCCCTGGGTGCCCCCATCGCCGAGGAAGTGTTTGGCCGTGGCGATGACGTGCTCGGCGTCGAGGAACCGCGGCGTGCCGGGGACGCCTTCCAGGCCGCCGATGACCACGCTGGCGTACTGCGCGACCAGCGACGGGTCTTGCGAGTAGCCTTCGTAGGCCCGCCCCCAACGTACGTCCTGCGGCACGGTGAGCGTGGGCGCAAACGTCCAGCCGATGCCGCTCGCGCGCAGTTCGCGCGCGGTGACCTCGCCGATCGCACGGATCAACGCGGGATCCCGCGTGGCGCCGAGCGCCGAATTCTGCGGGAACAGCGTGCTTCCGACCAGGTTGTTGTGGCCGTGCACGGCATCGATGCCGAACAGCACCGGGATGGCAAGCCGTCCGTGGGAGGTGTCCATGGAGGCGCGGTAAAACGCATCCGACAACGCTTTCCAATCCGAGGCGTCCGGAAACGGATGTCCCGGGGGCTTGGAGTTGCCGCCGGCCAGCACCGAGCCCAATCGGTATTGACGTACATCCTCCGGCGTGACGCTCTTGATGTCGGCCTGGATCATCTGGCCGACCTTGTCTTCGATCGACATCCTGGCCAGCAACGCCTGGATGCGGGATTCGATGGCGGGATCGCGTGGCAGCGGTGACGCCGCTTTCGGCCAGGATTCCGGATGGGCGGTGGCCATATCGTCTGCCATGGCGGGAACGGTCATCAGCAAGGCACCCGTCATCGCGAGCGCTACGGAAAAGCGGCGCGACAAAAGGCCGGACGAAGACGGCGATGACACGGCGAGGCTCCCTGCGTGCGTACCG
>CAJYHU010000012.1 GCA_913774655.1 uncultured Luteibacter sp.
GAGGCCAGCAGGAGGAGCACCTCGTCGCCCACCGACGACGAGAACTCGGCGGCCTTGCCGATGAACTGCCCGCGTACCGACGGCGGGAAGTTGAGTTCTTTCTCGACCTCGTGAATCGCATCCACCGCGGCCGAGAGCGATTCGCCCTGGGCGAGGTTGAACGAGATCGTGACCGCCGGCAACTGCTGCAGGTGGCTCACCACCAACGGCGCGGACGTGACCTGGGCGCTGGCCAGCGAGGCGATGGGAATGGTGCCGCCCCCGCCGACCTGGAAGCCCACGTTGCCGGTGTTGCCGATGCCCGAGGGCGTGGCCGAATTGCTCGAGGCGAGCTGGCCGAAGCTGGTGGCGTTGGAGCCGGTAAGCGCCCCGTTGCCGTTGCCGCGCACGGTGAGCTTGTTGAGCAGGTCGGCGCTGGTGCGGAACTCCGGCGCCACCTCCAACACCACGCGGTACTGGTTGAGCTGGGTGAAGATGGTGGAGATCTGGCGCTGGCCGAACGCGTCGTAGAGCGTGTCGTCGATGGTCTGCACCGGGACGCCGAGGCGGCTGGCGCTGTCGCGATCGATGGTCAGCTTCAGCGCGGTGCCCTGGTCGGCGAGGTTGTTGTCGACGTCGGCCAGTTCCTTGCGCTTGCGCAGTGCCGAGGTCATCTGCTGCGCATAGCCGGCGAGCTCCGTGCTGTTCACGTCCGAGAGCGAGTACTGGTATTCGGTGGCGGATACCTGGCTGTCGAGCGTGACGTCCTGCACCGGCTTGAGGAACAACGCCACGCCGGGGATCTGCGCCGCGGCGCGCTGCAACCGGGGAATCACCTCGTCGAGGCTGGAACGGTCGCCGCGGTCTTTCAGCACCAGCGATATCTGGCCCTGGTTGAGCGTGGGATTGACCGAACCCGCGCCGATGAAGGCGGCCACGCCGGCCACGGCAGGGTCTTTGGCGAGCGCATCGGCCACGGCCTTGGTGCGCTGCTCCATCTGCGGAAACGCGACGTTCTGGTCGGCCTGAACCACGGCGGTGATGAGGCCGGTGTCCTGTTCGGGCAGCAGGCCCTTGGGAATGACGATGTAAAGCACCACGGTGAGCGCGACGGTCAGCACCGCGATCAGCATCGTTAGCGGGCGGTGGTCGAGCACCCAGTCGAGGCTGCGGCCATAGCCTTCGACCGTGCGCGACCAGACCGTGTGCTTGCCCGCGGCGATGGCGTGTTCGTGCGCGTCGTCGGCCTCGGGCAATTCGTCGGCCTTGAGCAGGTAGGCGCACATCATCGGGGTGAGCGTCAGCGAGACCAGCATCGAGATCGCCACCGCGATCGTCAGCACCCAGGCGAACTCGTGGAACAGGCGGCCGGTGACGCCCGGCATGAGCAATAGGGGCAGGAACACGGCGATCAACGAGACGGTTAGCGAGAGCACCGTGAAGCCGATCTCTTTCGCGCCGATCTCGGCGGCGGTCTTGCCGTCGTGCCCCTGCTCGATGTAGCGGACGATGTTCTCGATCATCACGATCGCGTCGTCCACCACGAAGCCGGTGGCCACCGCCAGCGCCATCAGCGAGAGGTTGTCCAGCGACATGTTCGCGAACGCCATCACGCCGAAGGTGCCCATCAGCGACAGCGGCACCGCCACCGACGGGATCACCGTGGCCCACAGCCGGCGCAGGAACACGAAGATCACGGCCACCACCAGGCAGATGGTGAGGATCAGCGTGAACTGCACGTCTTCCACCGACGCGCGAATGGTGATGGTGCGATCGGCGAATACCTGCAGGTGCACGTCGGCCGGCAGCACCTTCTGCAGGTCGGGAAGCGTCTGGCGGATCTGCTGCACCGTCTGCACGATGTTCGCGCCGGGCTGGCGGCGGATGTCGAGCAACACGGCCGAGCGGCCGTTGGCCCACGCGGCGAGCTGGTCGTTCTCCACGCCGTCGATCACGTTGGCCACGTCGGACAGGCGCACCGGCGCGCCGTTCTTATAGCTGATGATGGTGTCCTTGTAGGCAGCGGCGTCTTCGAGCTGGTCGTTCGTGCCGATGCTGTACGACTGCGTCTTGCCGTTGAGCGTGCCCTTGGGCGCGTTGACGTTGGCTTCGGTGAGCGACGCCCGCACGTCTTCCAGCGTGAGGCCGAGGTTGGCCAACTGCGCGGGATTGACCTGGATGCGCACGGCCGGGCGCACGTTGCCCGCGATGGACACCAGGCCCACGCCCTCCACCTGGGCCAGTTTTTGCGCGAGGATCGAATCGGCGTAGTTGTTCACGTCGCGCAGCGGCAGGCTGTCGGAGGTGAGCATCAGCGTCATGATCGGCGCGTCGGCCGGGTTCACGCGGTTGTACACGGGCGGATACGGCAGGTTGTTCGGCAGCGTGCCGCGCGCCTGGTTGATCGCCGCCTGCACGTCCTGCGCGGCGATGTCGATGTCGCGGTCCATGTTGAACTGCAGCACGATCGTCGACAGGCCGGCCGAGGAGTCGGAACTCATCATCGACAGGCCGGAGATCTGGCCGAAGTTGCGCTCCAGCGGCGTGGTGACCAGCGCGGCCATCGTGCTGGCGCTCGCGCCGGGATACTGCGTGGTGACGACGAGACTGGGCGCGTCGATCTCCGGCAGCGCCGATACCGGCAGCTGCCGGTAGCCGAGAATGCCCAGCAGCAGCACGGCCACCATCAGCAACGAGGTCGCGATCGGCCGGCGAATGAAGAGTGTCGAGAAACCCACGTTCTGATCCTGGTGTCGTGGCCCGTGAGGAGCCGGGGCGGCGCGTCCGGCGGGACGCGCCGCGCGCTGTCAGCCGCCGCGGCGTCCGCCGCGACCCTGCTGGCCCTGCTTGGCTTTCTGGAGTTCTTCGGCGGTGGGCGCGGCCGGCACCTGGCCCGGGGCCAGCGGCTGCACCTTCGAGCCCGGCTTGAGGCGGAACTGGCCCTCGGTGACGACCTTGTCGCCCAGCTTCAGGCCCTTGCCGATCAGCACGTGGCTGTCGCCGACCTCGGTGGAGGTCTCGACCGGCTGCATGCGGACCGTGTTGTCGCCCTGCACGAGATAGACGTAGTCGCCATCCGGGCCGCGCTGCACGGCCTGGGCCGGCACCACGAGACCGTTCTTCACCGTGCGCACCTTCAGCTGCACGTTGACGAACTGGCCCGGCCACAGCTGGGTCTTCTCGTTCTCGAACAGCGAGCGCAGGCGGAAGGTACCGGTGCTGGTGTCGATCGTGTTGTCGATGACGTCGAGGTGGCCGGTGGCGATGGCGTGCGAATCGACGCGGTCCAGCGCCTGCACTTCGAGCGAGGTGAGGTCGCCGCCCTCCAGGGTGGACGAGCGCACCAGGTCGAGGTTCTTCTCCGGAAGGAAGAACATCACGTAGATGGGGTGCAGCTCGGTGATGGTGACGATGGCATCGGTGGTGGCGACGACGTTGCCCACATCGACCGAACGGATGCCGGCCAGGCCGTCGATCGGCGCGATCACCTTGGTGAAGCCCAACTGCACCTGCGAGGCGCGGATCGCGGCCTGGTCCGCCACCACGGTGGCATTGGCCTGGTCGAGGGTGTTCTTGAGGTTGTCCAGGTCCTGCTTGGACACGTACTGCTGGCCACCCTTGCTGACCAGGTTCTGCGAACGGTCGAGGTTATTCCTGGCCGTGGCCGCCGACGCCTGGTCCTGCTTGAGCTTGGCTACCGACTGGTCGTACTGCGACTGGATCGTTCGCGGGTCGATCTCGGCGATCACGTCGCCGGCCTTGACCTCCTGGCCTTCCTTGAAATTCAGCTTCATCAGCTGGCCGCCCACCTGGGGGCGCACGGTGACCGTGTTGCGCGCCTGCACCGTGCCCAGCGCGGTCAGGTAGACCGGTACATCCTGGCTGACCACGGGCACCACGGTGGCCGGCACCGGCGGCTGGTCCTTGCCCTGCCCCTCGCCGTTGGCCTGCGCGCCGGCCGCGGCGGCATCGCTCTTGCCGTGGTGCATACGCGGAACGATGACGATGCCTGCGATCACCACGACAACGATGACGGCCAGCGCGATTTTCCAGAAACGCGACATGAAACACTCCCAGGATGAAAAGCCGGCGCTCGCTCGAGGCCGGGCGCGCCGTGCGCCAGGGGCTTGCCGCACCCTGCGCTAACGAGCCACGACGCCAATATAGGTGTTGGGGAACGGGATTGAACAATGCCGGTTGACAGGGGTGCACCATGACTGACGGCACGTCCGCCGTCATCGCCCTGCAACCTGGCGCCTCCCAGACCGCTGACGCGCGCCAAGGTTCCCCCTATACTCGCCGGGGATCATTGCCGCATCGCGGCTTGCAGGCACGCCGACACCCCGGGGAGGGGGGCGGCACACCCAACACCAGTGGAGTCAATGCGTGAGCGGTTCTCCAAGCAAGTCCGACCAGAACTTCATGCGCCAGTTTTCCTGGCTGACCGCGGGCCTGAGCGTGCTCGCCCTCGTGCTGATGGTGATCGCCTACAGCATCTACAACGGCATTCCCAAGGAGCAGGACCCGGCGGTCGCCAAGCGCACCGAAGCCCGGATCGCCCCGGTGGGCGCGGTCTACGCCGGCGACACCGGTCGCGCGGCCATGCAGGCCGCCCAGGAGGCCGCCGCCAAGGCCGCCGCCGCGCAGGTTGCCTACGGTGGCACCACGGACGGCAAGACCATCTACGACAACCTCTGCCACAGCTGCCACACGGCCGGCGTGGCCGGGGCGCCCAAGCTGGGGGATAAGGGCGCCTGGAGCGCCCGCATCGCCCAGGGCACCGCCACCCTGATCAAGCACGCGATCGAGGGCTATACCGGCCCGGATGGCAACCACATGCCCGCGCGTGGGGGCAATCCGGCCCTCAACGACGAGCAGGTCGGCAACACCGTGAAGTGGATGGTCGACCAGGCCCGGTAGGAACGCGCACCGCGCGACGCTTATCCGTCCAGCGGAAACCGTCTTTAGGCTTCGTCCTGCCCGTTGCGAAACCCCAGGGGAACGGGGCCGCTGGCCTTACCTCTCGCGACCAGGGCGTGCTCCCACGACCCAGGCGGCGGCGAAGGCCCGCACGTCGGGAAAGAACCGCTCGAAGGTGCCTCGCAGCGCCTCGTCGTCGGCCAGCAGCACGGGCATCGCCGCGGCGACCGGATTGGCTCGCGACAACCGTCGCGACAGGCCGTCGAAGGCCCCCGCGACGCGATCCGGGTCGATGTAGCCCGCCGGCAGGTCGTGGGCGTCCATGTAGGCAAGGAATCGCCGGAGGCCGTCGGGAAGCATCCCCTGGGCCTGGTGCAGTTCGCCGCGCACGCGACCGGAAAACGCCGCCAGCGGCTCGTCGCTCCAGCGGGCGAAATCCCGTGCCAGGCAATGATCGAACCACACGTCGAGCAGGATGCCCGCGTACCGGCGGAACGGCGCGGGCATCCGCTCGCGGGCGGCGCGCACCTCGGGATGGCCGTCGGTATAGCCGTCGATGGCCCGGTGCAGGTAGATGCCCTGGCGAACATCCGGCGGCAGGGACGCATCGGGCGTGCCCCGCACGAAATCGCCCAGCAGCCCGCCCAGGCGCAGCCCGCGATCGTCCCCGGCCAGCAGCGCGTGGGCGAGCACGTTCACGGCGCGGCTCCGGCGCGACGACGGCAGTCAGCAGGTATCATGGTGGGATGAACGATCTACTTTCCGTGGCCCCGGACCACTTCCCGGGCGAAGCGGCAAGCTTCGCGCTCGATGGCCCGGCGGGCAAGCTCGAATGCGAAGCGAAGCCGGCTGGTCCCGAAGGCCGGCGCGACGCCGTCGCCGTCATCTGCCACCCGCTGTCCACCGACGGGGGCAGCATGCATAACAAGGTGGTGACGATGGTCGAACGCGCGTTGCGCGAGTCCGGCGTCGATACCGTCATCTTCAATTTCCGCAGCGTCGGCCGCTCCGAGGGCGCATTCGACCACGGCAACGGCGAGAGCGACGACCTCGCCGCCGTGGTGGCCTGGGTCCGCACCGTGCGGCCCGGCGCGTCGCTCTGGCTCGCCGGCTTCTCGTTCGGCAGCTACGTCACCCTGCGTAACGCCGTCGCCCTCGGCGCCGACGCCCTCGTGAGCATCGCGCCGCCCGCGGCCGGTCGCGGCTGGGATTTCGCGCCCATCGCCCTGCCCTCGTGCCGCTGGCTGGTGGTGATGGGCGACGCCGACGAGATCGTCGAGCCGCAGGCGGTCTACGACTGGGTCGACGGCCTCCCGGACGACAAGCGCCCGGCGCTGGTCCGCATGGAAGACACCAGCCACTTCTTCCACCGCCGGCTCATGGACCTTCGCGGCGTGATCAAGCACGCCGTCAAGGACTGGCCGCCGCTGCCGGCGTCCGCATGAGCGGTGCCGCCTCCACGCCCGGCGAGCGCTATCGCGATGGCGTCGCCGGCCACCGCTGGGAATCCGACCCCGCCCAAGGGCCGGTGGTCGCCGAGTTCGACCGCCTGCATGCGGCGCTGTGTGCCGCCGAACCCGCCGCCGGCGGCCTGTTCGGGCGGCTGCGCAGCATGCTGGGCGGCGAGCGCCGCGCGGTGCCGGGGCTTTACCTCTGGGGCAGCGTCGGTCGCGGCAAGACGTTTCTCATGGATCTCTTCGTCTCCAGCCTCCCCCCGGGCCTGGCGCTACGTCGGCATTTCCACCGTTTCATGCAGGACATCCATGCCACGTTGCGCGAGCTCGGCGACCGGCAGAATCCGCTCGACGAGGTCGCCGCCCGGCTCGCCGCGAAGTGCCGCGTGCTCTGCCTGGACGAGTTCCTGGTGACCGACATCGGCGACGCGATGATCCTCTCCGGGCTTCTCGAGGGGCTGTTCGACCGGGGCGTCACCCTCGTCACCACCTCGAACACCCCACCGGGCAACCTCTACAAGGACGGCCTGCAACGCGCGCGCTTCCTGCCCGCCATCGCCGCCATCCAGGCGCACTGCGTGGTGCACGAGATGCTTTCGCCGCGCGACTGGCGCCTGCGTGCGCTCAGCCAGGCGCCGGTCTACCTGGTGCCGCCCGGCGTCGAGGCCGAGCGTTCGCTGGCGAAGATCTTCGGTGGACAGGCGCAGGGTGGGGTCGTCGAGGGCGGATCCATCCACCTCAATGCGCGCGACGTGCCGGTGCGACGGCGCGCCGACAACATCGCGTGGTTCGACTTCACCGCGTTGTGCGATGGACCGCGCGCCGTCGCCGATTACATCGAGCTAGCCCGCGCGTACCCCACGGTGATCCTCTCCAACGTGCCGCAGTTCACCATCTACACCGAGAACGAAGCCAAGCGCTTCGTGCTGCTGGTGGACGAGTTCTACGACCGTCAGGTGAAGCTCGTGCTGTCGGCCGCCGCGCCGATCACCGAGCTCTACGACGGCACGAAGCTGCGCGCGGAGTTCGGGCGCACGGAGTCGCGCCTCATCGAGATGCAGAGCGAAGACTACCTCGCCCGTGAGCACAAGCCCTGAGCCATGGTCGCGCGGACGGCTGGTGACGGGCACCCGAAACAGGACATGCTTGGAGAGCGGGCCCCCCGCACTCCCCAAGAGGTACGCCATGGAATCATGTGAACTCATCCCCGGCCGCGGTATCCGCCGCGGCGACATCGACGTTTTTTTCGGCATGCGGCGAAAGGCCCTGCGCGACGCGCTCGGCTACACGGCCGGCGGCGACGGCATGTGGGACGACGAAGACGAATACGCCAGCACGGACGGCACCGACTGGCTGGTGCTCCGCTTCCTCGACGACCGGCTCTGCGATATCGAAGTGCGAGGCGGCAGCCTCGTGCACGAGGGCATCGAACTGAAGAACACCCTCATGCCCACGTTGCGGGCCGATCTCGAACGCAAGGGCATGGCGCTCGAAAAGACCGAGTGGCTGTCCGAAGGGCATGACTGCGTGGATCTCCAGATCGTCGTCGCCGCGGAATCGGACATCGACGACTACTCCGACGACACGGGCGACAAGATCGCCTGGGTCATCGCCAGCAGCGACTTCAAGGTCGAATGACCATGGGGCCGACCCGCATCGTGCGGATCCTCCGCATGGCGATGGCGATCGCGGTGTCGGCCCTGCTCGCCGCCTGCGCGACCACACCGGCGCCCACGCCCGAACGCAGCGCGCTGGCCCGGTGGTCGCCCTCGCCCAACTTCAACGCACGCAAGGCGCAGCTCATCGTGCTGCATCACACCTCCACGACGAACGCCGCCGAGGCCCTGCGTATCCTCAAGGGCCGCAACAGCGAGGGCCCGGTAAGCGCGCACTACCTCGTCGAGGCGAACGGCCAGATCGACCAGCTCGTCGACGAGCGCGCACGGGCATGGCACGCGGGCGTGTCGTCGTGGGCCGGCATGACCGACCTCAATTCGTCGTCCATCGGCATCGAGCTCGACAACGACGGGGTGGCGCCCTTTACCCAACCGCAGATCCAGGCCCTGGTGAACCTGCTCGCGGACATCACCTCGCGGCTGGGCATCCCTCGCGACGCGGTGGTAGGCCACGGCGACATCGCACCGGGGCGCAAGACCGACCCCAGCGCACGCTTTCCCTGGGCCACCCTGGCCCGCTATGGCTTCGGCCTGTGGCCTGACATGCCGCTGATCCCCGCGCCCCCGGGCTTCGACAGCCTCGCCGCGATGCGCCTGGTGGGCTACGACGTATCCAACCCGCGCGCGGCGATCGTCGCGTTCCACCGGCACTACCGCGGCATGGAATCGGACACGCTCGACGATACGGATGCGTCGATCCTCTATTCGCTGCAACGAAAGCGGATGGCCCCACGCGCCTGAGCGCGACACGCCTCGGCGGCAGGTGCGCCCCTCAGCGCGGACCCTCGGCATCCGACGACACGAACGATGCCGCCCCACGGTCCGTCAATAAGCGAAGGAAGCGAACGCCGCCACCGTTCGCTCGACGGCCTCGTCGTCGATGTCCAGGTGCGTCACCAGCCGTACCGACGGCAGGTAGCCGATGCTGAGGCGGATACCGGCCGCCACCATGTGCGCCGCGAGGTCCTTCAGACGAGCCGGTGGGACATCGATGAAAACCATGTTCGTATGCTGGGCGGTGACGTTAAGGCCATCGATGCGACGCAGCGCGTCCGCCAGCCGATGGGCGCGAGCGTGATCGTCGGCCAGCCGCTCCACATGGTGGTCGAGCGCATGCATCGCCGCGGCCGCCAGCATGCCGGCCTGGCGCCATCCGCCGCCGGCCACCTTGCGCCAGCGTCGTGCTCGGTCGATGAACGCGACGTCGCCCAACAGAACCGAGCCGACCGGCGCTCCCAGCCCCTTCGAAAGGCAGACGGACACGCTATCGAAACCGGCGGCCACCTCGCGCGCCGGCTTGCCATAGGCGATAGCGGCGTTGAACATCCGCGCGCCGTCCAGATGAAGCGTCAGGCCCCTTCGCGTGGCCAGTTCGCGGGCGCGCCCCAGATAGGCGAAATCAAGGGTGCGACCGTGCCAGGTGTTCTCCAACGCCAGCACTTTGGATCGGGCGAAATGCGGGTCCACCGGCTTGATGGCCGCCTCCACCTTATCGAGCGGAAGGCTGCCGTCGGCATCCTGCGCAATGGGCTGTGGCTGGATGGACCCAAGCACGGCGGCGCCGCCGCCTTCGAAACGGTAGGTATGCGCATCCGCGCCGACGATGTATTCGTCGCCGCGCTCGCAGTGGGACATCAGCGCGAGCAGGTTGCTCTGCGTGCCCGTGGGCACGAACAGCGCAGCGGGAAAACCGAGGTCAGCGGCCAGGCGATCCTGGAGGGCGTGGACGGACGGATCTTCACCGTAAACGTCATCACCGACGGGCGCGCGGAGCATCGCCTCGCGCATCGCGTCGGTGGGCTGGGTGACGGTATCGCTGCGGAGGTCGACAGGGCGCATGGCATGGGTCGGTCGGACGGGTCGTCCATGCTAGCCGAGCCCGGCAAGTGAACGAAATCGCCGCGCCGCCCCATCGCCTGCGCTTCACGCGACGGGTGCATCATGGCCACATGATCACGATCGTCATGGGCGTCTCCGGCAGCGGCAAGAGCACCATCGGCGAGGGACTCGCCCAACGCACCGGGGCGGCCTTCATCGATGGCGACACACTGCACCCGCCTGCCAACCGCGACAAGATGGCACGGGGCATCCCCCTGGACGACGCCGACCGGCAACCCTGGCTGGAAGCGATCGTCGCGCAGATGCAGCACCATCGCGAGGCGGGGCGTTCGCTCGTGCTGGCGTGTTCCGCGCTCAAGACGCGCTATCGCGATGTCCTGCGCCAGGGTCACGATGATGTGCGCTTCGTCTATTTGCGTGGCTCGCGGGACGTGCTGGCATCACGCCTGTCGCATCGCAGCGGTCATTTCTTCGATCCCGCCCTGCTCGACAGCCAACTGGCGACGCTCGAAGAGCCTTCGCACGAGGAAGCGTTATGGGTCGATATCGGCGACTCGCCCGCGTCGATGATCAAGGAGATCCTGCGTGTGGGTGGTGCTTCCCTGCACGGCTGAAACCGGCGCGGAGACGATGTGCCGTCGCGGCAGGTCCGCGCGCACGGCGATGCGGTCGGCGGCCGTGAAAGCGGTACATCGAAAGCGTACTCGCCGTAGCCCGCCACCGGAGCCGCAGACGCCGGCCTGCGCCGGTGCGACGTTAACCTCACCCTGTCGTCCCGGCGCAGGCCGAGATCCACCGCGATTCAGTCGGTTATCGCGAGAGCGCCACATCGGAAGGG
>CAJYHU010000013.1 GCA_913774655.1 uncultured Luteibacter sp.
CGATAGCATAGCCAGTGTCTTCCCACCACTGGAGTGCTTGCCATGACTATTCTTGTGACCGGTGCCACCGGCCGCGTCGGCCGCCACGTCGTCGACCAACTCGTGCAGCGCGGCGCCCCCGTGCGCGTACTGACCCGCGATGCCTCGAAAGCCCGCTTCCCTGACGGCGTGGAGGTGGTCCAGGGCGATCTGCTCGATGTCCCTGCCCTGCGCCAGGCATTCGAGGGCGTGAGTACGTTGTTCTTGCTCAACGCGGTGACAGGCGACGAGTTCATCCAGGCGATCGTGACCCTCAACGTGGCACGGGAGGCCGGCGTGGACCGGGTGGTGTACCTGTCGGTGCTGCACGCGGACCGCTTCGTCAACGTGCCCCACTTCGCCGTGAAGTCCGGCGCGGAGCGGATGCTGGAACAGATGGGGTTCGGGGCGACGATCCTGCGCCCGTCGTACTTCATCGACAACGAACACATGGTCAAGGACGTGATCCTGGGCCATGGCGTTTACCCGATGCCGATCGGACAGAAGGGGCTTGCGATGGTCGACGCGCGGGACATCGCCGACGTCGCGGCACGCGAACTGATCCGCCGCCACGATGCCCCTGCCCGCCTGCCGGTCGAGCGGATCAACCTGGTCGGTCCGGAGACGCTCACGGGGCCGGAAGTCGCGGCGATCTGGTCCGAGGTGCTGGGGCGTCCGGTGGTCTACGGCGGCGACGATCCGTCGGCGTTCGAGCAGAACATGGCGACGTTCATGCCACCGTGGATGGCCTATGAGATGCGTTTGATGGCGGAGCGTTATGTCAGCGACGGGATGATTCCCGAGGCCGGCGACGTGGAGCGCCTGACGCGGCTGCTGGGGCGTCCGTTGCATCGCTATCGGGACGTGGCGGCGGATATCGCTGCAGCGAGGTGAGTGCGTTGACGGGAGGTCTGCGCGAAAACCGGGAACCGGGGCCGTACGTACCGGCCTGCGCCGGTGCGAGGGCCCCCACGTCAACCGCTCACCGGGACGATAGCTGCGCCGGTACATCCTCCCGATGCCACCAGCCGCCCCCCAGCGCCTGGAACAATGCCACCGTATCGGCGTAGCGCGCGGCGGAGGCCTGGATGCGGGTGAGGCTGGCCTGTTGCCATGTCAGTTCCGCCGTAAGCACCGCCGTCTGGGGAAGGTCGCCGAGGGCCAACTGGCGCCTGGCGATGGCGAGGCTACGCGCCGCCGCCTCCTCCGCGCGCTCCGCCGCGACCAGCGCGTCGGCGTCGGCCTGGATCGCATGGAGGGTGTCCGCGACGTTCTGCATGGCGACGATCACCGTGCCACGGTATTGCGCTGCCGCCTGGCGATAGGCCGCCTCCGCGGCACGCTGCTTGTGCTTCAGCGCGCCGCCGTCGAAGAGCGGTTCGGTCACGCTTCCGGCCAGGTTCCAGAATCCGGTGTTGCCGGTGAACAGGCGACTGGCCTTTTCCGACGCACTGCCGAAGCTCGCGTCGATCTGGATGTTCGGCAACCGGTTGGCGATCGCCACGCCGACCTGCGCGCTCGCCGCATGCAGCGCCTCCTCTGCCGCGCGCACGTCGGGCCGCTGGTCGAGCAACTGGGCCGGCAGGCTGAGCGGAAGCGTTTCCGGCAGGTGGAGGTCGTCGAGGTTAAACGTGGCGTCCAGCGGCTGATCCGGCGTGCGCCCGGCCAGGGCGGCGAGCAGGTCGCGTTGCTGGAGCAACTGCTTGCGCAACGGCGGCAGCGCCGCGCGACTCTGTTCCAGCGTCGCGACCTGCGCGGCCACGGCGGCGTCCGCCACGTCGCCGAGCGCGTACTGCTTTCTGACCGTGTCCAGCACCTGGCCCTGCATCGCGATGATGCGCTGCGTGGCGTCGAGCTGGGCGCGTAACGACGCTTCGCCGATCGCCGCGTTGACCAGGTTGCTGGTCAAGGTGAGATAGGTCGCCTCGGTCTGGAACCGCTGCGCCTCGGCCTGCGCCACCAGCGACTCCACCTGGCGGCGGTTACCGCCCCACAGGTCGGGCGAGTAAGCGATGCTGACCTGTGCCGTGGTCAGGCTGTAGAGGCTACGCCCCGACGCGGCCGAGCTGGCGACGTCGTTCGCGACGTCCTGGCGGGTCGGGGTCACGCCGGCCGTAAGCGAGGGAAAGTACGCGCCGCGCTGGGCATAGACGTTTTCCCACGCCACCTGAAGCGCCGCGTTGGCCGCGTCGACATCGGCGTTGTGCGCGAGCGCGTCGTCGAGCAACGCATTGAGCGACGGCGAACGGAACAGCGTCCACCACTGCCCAGGCAGGTCCATGGCGGAAACGAAATGCTGCGAGGTGCCGGCGGTATCCGCCGTTGTCGCGTCGGGCGTGAACGCCTTGGCCTCGGGTGCCGCCGGACGATGGTAGTCGGGCCCGACGGCACAGCCGCCCAGCACCAAGGCGATGCCCGCGACGAGGCAACGTACGCCCCGACGACGATGGTTTGCGATACCCATGGCTCAGCTCTCCTTGATCGGCGCGACGGGCCGGCGACGGCGTTCGACGAAACGCTCGAGCACGTCGTACAGCGCGGGAAGAATGAATAGCGTCAATAGCGTCGCGATGACCAGGCCGCCGACCACCACCGTGGCCAGGCCACGTTGCACGTCGGTGCCGATGCCGGTGGCCATGGCCGCCGGCAACATGCCGATGCTCGCCACCGTGGCGGTCATCAGCACGGGACGGAAACGCTCCGCCGCGCCCAGCAACACCGCATCGCGCACGTCGTGTCCCTCGCGACGCAGGCGATTGACGTTGGAGACCATGATGATGCCGTTTTGCACGGCCACGCCGAACAACGCGATGAAGCCGACCGCGGTGGCGATGTTGAGTGTTTCGCCCTTGATGTGCAGCGACACCAGGCCACCGAGCGCGGCCAGCGGTACGACGCCCAGCACCAGCAGCGCCTGGCGCAGGTTGCCGAGTTCGGCGAAAAGGAACACCGCCATCACCGCCAGCACCAGGCCCATCACGACCACGAGCCGGGCCTGCGCGCGTTGCTGGTTCTCGAACTGGCCGGCCCATTCGAGATGGTATTTCGCCGGGTCGAATTTCACCTTCGCGGCGATCTCGGCCTGCGCCTGGGCGAGGTAATCGGACAACGCGCGATCGCGGTTGTCGATGCGCACGGTGAGCTGGCGTTCGGTGCCCTCGTGCGAGATGGTGCTCTCGCCCGTCTGCAACACGATGTGGGTCACCATCGCCAGCGGCACGCGCGCGCCCGAGGGCGCGGTGAGCACGAGCTGTCCTAGGGCTTCGGGATCGGCCGCCACCCCATGAGGCACGCGCGCGGTCACGTTGTAGACGCGATCGGCGACGTAAGCCTGGGTGATCGGGGCGCCGCCCACGCCGGTCTGGATCAGCGTGTTGATGTCCGCCACGTTGATGCCATAGCGCGCGGCCGCGTCGCGGTCGACCGTGACCGTCAGCTGAGGAATCGGCGGCTCCTGGAAAATCGACGCGTCGGCGGTCCCGGGAATCCCCTTGAGCACGTCGACGATCTCGCCGCCGATGCGGCGCAGCTCCTTGAAGTCTTCGCCGTAGACGCGCAGCACCAACGGGCTGTGCGCACCGCCCACCATGTCGTTTTCGCCGTCGATGATCGGCTGGCTGATGCCGACGCTGATACCGGGGATCTGCTGCAGCCGATCGTTGAGCCGGCGGACGAACGCCGCCTTGGTCTCGCCCGACGGCCACTGGTCGTAGGGCTTCAGGCCCACCCCGGACTCGATGTGAGACGGGGTCCACGGATCGCTGCCGGTATCGTTGCGGCCGAGCTGGGTCACCACGTAGCTCACCTCGGGAAACTGCCCGACCACATGGCGGTACTCGCTGGCCATTTCACTGGCCTTCTCCATCGACAGGCCGCTGGGCAACTGCACCTGCACCCACAGCGAGCCCTCGTCGAGGTCGGGAAGGAACTCGCGGCCGATGGTGGAGCCCAGGGCGATCACCGCGATCAACGCGGCGCCCGCGATGGCGTACGTCACCATGGGACGGCCAAGCAGGCGCTCTAGCATGCGGTGATAGCCACCCTGGAGCCGCTCCAGCGGCTTGTTGTGGAACATCTTCCGCGGCTTGCGTAGCGCGATCCAGGCCAGCGCGGGCACGAGCGTGATGGCGCATAACAGCGCGCCCAGCAGCGCGTAGCCCACCGTATGGGCCATGGGCGAGAACAGCTTGCCCTCCGCGCGCTCGAAGGCCAGCAACGGCGCGTAGGCGGTGATGATGATCAA
>CAJYHU010000014.1 GCA_913774655.1 uncultured Luteibacter sp.
CTTGATGTCGTGGGCGAGGGCGGCGTAGTCGATGTCGGCGGAGGCGGGCATGCGTCCATTTTACCGGTGACTTCTATCATCGGCCGATGACGGCCCCTTCGATCGACATCGCTCTCTTCACGTCCGACCAGGCCAGGGCCATCGACCGTCGCGCCACGGACGAGGCCGGCATGCCCGGTTACGAGTTGATGAACCGCGCTGCCGCATCGGCGTTCGCCATGCTGCGACGCCGTTGGCCGGCGGCGCGCCGCTTGCGCGTGGTGTGCGGCACGGGCAACAACGGCGGCGACGGTTACCTCGTGGCGCGGGATGCGCGGGCGTCGGGATGCGAGGTAGTGCTTTTCGCGCTCGGTGAGCCTCGCCTGGGCAGCGATGCCGAACGCGCCCGCCGCGACTTCGAAAAAGCCGGCGGCGTGGTCCATCCGTGGGGGCCGCCGACGGAGCCCGCCGACGTGATCGTCGACGCGATCTATGGCACCGGGCTCAACCGCGCCCCCGAAGGCGTGGCGAAGGCCGCCATCGAGGCCATGGGCACCGAAGGCGCGCCGATTCTCGCCCTCGACGTCCCCTCGGGCGTGTCCGCCGACACGGGCGCCTGCCCTGGCGTCGCGGTGCGCGCGGAGGCGACGGCGTGTTTCATCGTCCACAAGCGGGGGTTGCATACCCACCAGGGCGAGCGCGCCGGTGCGATCGAGCTGTTCGACCTGGGCGTTCCCGCGTCGCTGCGAGGGACGCCCGACGCCCACCTGCTGCAGCCGGCGACACTCCCGCCGCGCCCGCGCGACGCCCACAAGGGCACCAACGGCCATGTGCTGGTGATCGGCGGCGACCACGGGACCGGCGGCGCCGCGCGTATGGCGGCGGAAGCGGCGGCGCGCACGGGGGCCGGCCTGGTCAGCGTCGCGACGCGCGAGGACAACGTGCTGGCGATGAACGCCGCGCGGCCCGAGCTCATGGCACGGGGTGTCGACGGGCCGCAGACTCTCGCGCCCCTGCTCGACAAGGCCTCGGTGCTGGCTCTCGGACCGGGACTGGGGCAGGCCGCGTGGGGGCATGCGCTGTGGACGACCGCGCTCGACGCCAACCTGCCGACGGTGCTCGACGCCGATGGACTCAACCTGTTGCATGCGGAACCCCGCGATCTCCCCGGGCGGCTCGTGATCACGCCGCATCCGGGGGAAGCCGGTCGCCTGCTCGATCGATCAACGGCCGACGTGCAAAACGATCGCTTCGCCGCCGCGCGCGAACTGGCTCGCCGCTTCCGTGCCACGGTGGTCCTCAAGGGCAACGGCAGCCTCGTCGCGACGCCCCAGGGTGCGGTTTTCGTCTGCCCGTGGGGTAACCCGGGCATGGCCAGCGGCGGCATGGGCGATACGCTCACTGGCATCATCGCGGGTCTGCTCGCCCAAGGCTGCGATGCCACGGAGGCCGCGTGCCTTGGCGTGGGACTTCATGCCCGGGCGGCCGACGTCGCCGCGAGAGCGGGGGAGCGGGGCCTGCTCGCGGGCGACCTGCTCGAACCGCTGCGTCGCCTGCTCAACGGTCGGGAGGACTGAACGATGGAGAGGATCCTTACGGGTGAAGCGGAGACGATCGACTTCGGCCGACGACTCGCTGCCGTGGTGCCAGGTGGCCTTGTCATCTACCTGCACGGTGATCTCGGTGCCGGCAAGACCACCTTCGCACGCGCGTTTCTGCAGGCGCTGGGCGTGGGGGAGCGGGTGAAGAGCCCCACCTACAGCCTCGTCGAGGGCTACGAGATCGGCACGCGCCGGGCATTTCACCTTGATCTCTACCGCATCGCCGATCCCGGCGAACTGGAATGGCTGGGATTGGATAGCCTTGCCGAACCGGGGGCGGTGGTGCTGGTGGAATGG
Source organism: uncultured Luteibacter sp. (assembly GCA_913774655.1). Classification (GTDB taxonomy): domain Bacteria; phylum Pseudomonadota; class Gammaproteobacteria; order Xanthomonadales; family Rhodanobacteraceae; genus Luteibacter; species Luteibacter sahnii. Next base: position 1,878 of record CAJYHU010000014.1, read on the forward strand.
CCCGAGCGTGGACAGGGTGCGTTGCCGCCGGTGGATCTGGACATCTACTTCCGGCACGACGCCCTGTCACGGGGCGTGCGGCTTGACGCCCGTTCGCCGTTGGGGCACCGGGTACTCGCCGCGCTCTAGCCGGCGAACCCCTGGCGTGGGGTCGTCTGTCGTCGTTTGGCGTACATTCCTGTACGAACGTTGACGAAGTGTATGCAGGTCATGGATTATCAAGGGAAAAAATCTTGCAATCCGCTGACGCATACAGTTCAATCGGCCCGTATGAGGGGAATCACTAGCAAACTCGGCCTTCTCGCTTGCGTGACCGCCGTCGCGACGTGGGCGCCTGCCCCCGTCAGGGCGGCGGACGTGAAGGCGGCACGCGTCTGGGCGGGCCCGGAGTACACCCGTGTGGTGTTCGATCTGTCCGGCCCGGCCACCTACAAACTGTCCCAGGGCGACGTGCCCGGCACGGTGGTGCTCGACATCGCGGGAAGCGCCGTGGCCGGTGATTTCGCCGCGCCCGGGGCGCAGGGGCTGTTCAAGTCGCTGTCCGCGGGCAAGGAGGGCAACGCCGCGCGCCTCACCGCCCGCGTCGACGCCAGCGCCAAGCCGAAGAGTTTCCTGCTGAAGCCGGCAGGCGATTACGGTTACCGCCTCGTGCTCGATCTGTACCCCGGCGG
>CAJYHU010000015.1 GCA_913774655.1 uncultured Luteibacter sp.
TCCTGCGCCGATGGCGAGGCTTGCAGCGATACGTGTTTCAACGCACTCCACGAATCGCTGAAGTTGCTACCCAGGTCGGCGTAGAAGTCGAGCGTGATCGGGTCGTCGATGCTGCTTACCGCGAAGCGGATGCGTGACCAGCTTTTGAACAGTTCACACAGCACCCGCTTCTCCACCAGGGTGCTGGACCGATCGTTACCGATACGCAGGACGCGACCCGAATACATGTCCGCCACGGCGTTCGATACGCTTTTGACACCGATGAACTGCTCCTGCGACGGCAAGTGATGGCGGTCGAAGAACCAGTGGAAGGTGCCATCGAAACGCAGCTGTGCGCCGCTGGTCTTCGAACTGATGTCGGTGATGGGTGAGCTGTCGAAATCGAAGGTCGTATCCCAGGCGGGCGGTGTCGATGTCACGGTCAGGGTCTTCGTCGCCTGCTTGCCTGCGCCGTCGGTGGCGGAGATCACGGTGGTGCCGGCCCGGAGGGCGCGGCACGCTCCCGTTGATCGGTCGATGGTGGCGACGGATGTCGTGCCGGATGCGTATGCGTAGTCGCCCGAGCCACCGCTTGCCGTGAACTGTCCGCTCTCGGTGACTTTCAGTGTCGTGGGACCGCTGAGGGTAAGGGGCGGTGCGGCGGCCTGCACGGTAAGGGTCTTCGTGGCCTTGTTGCCTGCACCGTCGGTGACGGAGATCACGGTGGTGCCGGCCCGGAGGGCGCTGCACGCTCCCGTCGATGGGGCGATGGTGGCGACGGATGTCGTGCTGGATGCGTATGCGTAGTCGCCCATGCCCCCGCTTGCCGTGAACTGTCCGCTCTCGGCGACTTTCAGCGTATCTGGGCCACTGAGGGTGAGGGGCTGCGTGGCGGCCTGCACGGTAAGGGTCTTCGTGGCCTGCTTGCCTGCGCCGTCGGTGACCGAGATCTCCTTGGTACCGGCCGCAAGCGTGGAGCACAATCCACTCGTGCGGTGGATGATCGCCACGGATGTCACACTGGACGCGTACACGTAAGCGCCCGTACCTCCGCTGGCCTGGAACTGTCCGCTCGCGCCTTTTTGCAGGACGCTGGGCCCGTCCAGATCGAGCGGCGCGGCTACGGCGTCGACGACAAGCGACGCCTGCGCGCCGACGCCTCGGGCGTCGGTCACCTTGATGAAGGTGGTTCCCGCCGAGAATGCCTCGCAGAACCCCGTCGCGCTGTCGATGCTCGCAACGAACGACTGGGTGGACGAGAACGCGTACGGCGGCGTTCCCCCGGCGGCGACGTACGTCTGCGTCTCGCCGACGGTCATGGGCGAGGTGCCCGACAGGGTGAGCGGATCTACGACGGGCAGCCGTAGCCGGTAGACCTGTTCCGGAAACGTCACCGCGTCGCTTTCGCCGCCCTGGGGCCTGAACGCCACCCGGCACGCCAGCGTGAGCGCGGTGCCGTCGGGCAGGGACTCCAGCCTTGCACGGATTGCCGTGCTGTCGCTGAGACCGCTCATCGCCTCGGTAGACGTCACTCGTGTGCCATCGCGCAGTCGCACGACGTCGCCGCCGTCGATGCGCACGTCGATCCATGCCGCCTGACCGGCGGCGATCAGCGGCCACGGCGCCACGGTGGCGACGGGTTCGCCGACGAATGCGCCAAGATCCAGTTCGGTGCCGTTGGCCTGGGTAAAGCGGGGGCGGGGCAGTGATGGATCGGCGTCTGCGAATTCACCGATCGTCAGAGTCAACGGATCGGACGCGTGCGGGGAGCCCGCACGAAACACGGTGTAGGTCACGACGACCGATTGGCCGAGGTAGGGCGCGATCTCGGCGGCGGGTATCGCAAAGGCAAGGGACGGACCGCCCGGCTGAGCGGTGGACGTGTAACTGCCGAACTGGGCGGTCACCAGGTCACCCTGCATGAAATCGACGGTGGCCGGCACGCTCACCGTGATGCCGTCCTTCGCTGCTGCCGGGCTCAATGCACCGCCGCTGGCTTCGGGTACGTCCGGTGAGGGTAGCCTGCCGACGCCGGTGCCCACCGTGTACACCGCTTCCGCGGAGCGTTCGACGGCACCGTTGCGGATTCGCGTATAGCTGAGGGTGACCGTACCCGTGAGATTGGGTACCAGGTGCGCGGCTTTGCCCACGAAGAACCGCGCGGACGGTTCGCGTAGCGTGACCTCGTCGTTGAACACCCCCGACACGCTGCCTCGCCATGTCAGGAGGATACGATCGCCGGCGGCAAGGGAGGGTTCGGGAATCGTCACTTCCACGCCCAGGGCGCCATCGACGTCGTCGGGATCGATGGTGGTGCCACGCGCCTGGGGAAGTTCGGGTGCCCGGAGCGTCGGGCTCACGTCACCCAGAACGGTGTACGTACGCGTCGGCGAGGTCAGGCGGGTGCGCAACAGGCGGGAGGGCTGCCCGGCCTGCCGAAGGTGCCGTCCGGCGACGTCGTCATAGATCTCCACCGCATAGCCGAACGTGGCGGCGCGCCCCGCCAGGGCGCGCATCTTTTCGGCGGGCGTGACAAAGGTCAGCGGGCGGGGCGTGCCTTCGCTTACGACGCGGTCGTCTTCGTCGAACACGATCGCGCCGGCAGCATTCGTGCCGGTCATGGTATAGGTGACTTTCGCGCCGTTGACGATCAAGTCGTTGTCGACGACTTCCACGTGCGCACCGCTGGCGACCCACGCCGGGTCGATCGTGGCCCCGACGGCCTCGACGACGCGGGGTGCGGGCAACGTCACGGCACGGCCCGAGAGGTGAAGGGTCAGGCTATTGGATCGCAGGGTTTGCTGTCCCCGAGTGCGCTCGTACCAGACCTGGGCACTGCTCTGCACCATCTGCCTCAACACGGCATTCGGTAGCGGGAGGTCGATGACGGGCTTGGCGACCGGTGTGGGTGCGCTGGCGTAGCGGACCTCTTCCCCGGTCGCGCGCGTTCCGACCAGGTGCAACACCACGAGGTCGCCGCTTTTCAGGCCAAACAGACGGGCCGTGGCATCCGCCTCCCCGAGTGCATCCAGGTCGAGCACGGCGCGATCGTCGACCAGCTCGGCCTCCTCGACCCACGGGGCGTCCGGTGCGTCGGGGTCGATGACTTCCACGGCGCCGGCGGGTGACCACTGCGACCAGGTGGAGACGGCATCGTAAATCTGGTAGTTCACGTTGATGTCGGCACCGATGCCGCCGTCGGCGACGACCTCGGGCGATACGTCGACGACGATGTCCTTGCCGATGGCGTCGTCGTCGAGCGGTCCGACGACGAGCTCGTTACGCTCCCGCCCCCAGCGTACGGTGATGACGTCGCCTGCGGCCATGTTCTCGTAAGGCGCGATCGTGACCTTGGCGCCATCGCCCGGTTCGACGATCGACGGCGTGACGGCAGGCGGGTCGAGATTCTCGTTGCGGAAGGGCGTTTCCGGATCGGTATCCAGGCCGCCGGGTTTCTCGAGCTTGACCCGCAGGTCGATGGGCACGGACTCCACCGGCACGCCCAGTGCGCCGGTGACGCGCGCGAACAGCGAGTAGGTGCCGCTGCCTTTGCCGATGATCGCATAGGCGTCCATTGTCATCGTGACGAGCCTGTACTTGTCGTCTTCGCCTGCGTTCGCCTGGGCCAGTGGGCGATCGTCGCCGCTCAGAAAGAGCTGGACCGTATCGCCGTTTTCGAAACCATCCCACGGCCCGACCTGGGCGATCACGCCGCCGGCGGGATTGTGGTAGAGATCGTCGTAGCCTAATCCGCCGTCGAGTGCGGCAGGAACGATCACCGCGGGAAGCGGGGTGCGAGGCGTGGGGCTGTGGTAACGATCGTCCATGATGGATGTCCTCAAAGCGGATGGGTCGCCTGGGTCAGTGTCGGGTCGACACGTAAACCCAGGCCTGTTTGGCCTGGGCCCTGCCTGCCGTATTGGTCACGCAGTAGTCGAACGTCGCGCTCCCGTAATCGATGAGCATGAGCGTGTCGGTGGGGACCAAGAGTTCGACATAGCCGTTGCGTTCGTCGTCGTCGGTGACGTCGATGCGAAAGGTGGTCAATGATTCGTCAATCGGGTCCTTATTCGGAACCGTGGTGCGGTAGCCGCGGAAGGTCGCGGATACGTGGTCGCCTACTTTCATGTTGGCGTAGCGAAGAATCCTCACCGGCGTACCACCGCCGCTTTGCGCTTCGGTGTAATCGATCTGCGGAGGTACGTCCGTTCCTTCCATCCACACGGCCGCCTGAAGCGGCTCCCCCGCGCCGGGCAGTTCTGACGGGTCCATGACGATGACGTCGCACGATGGCGAGCGGGCGACGTTATCGAATCCGGCGGCGATGCGTCGCCGGGCCAGGTAATGAACGCGCCATGTTCCCGGGCGGACGACATCGCCGGGCACGATGCGCAAGACGTCCACCCCTTCGTCGACCACGACGACGTCGGCGTCCACGGGTTGATCGTCCCAGTAGAGCTGCAACCGGTCGCCGGCACGGAACGATGCCGAGGCCGGGTCCGCGGCCGTGACGCCGGGAAGGG
>CAJYHU010000016.1 GCA_913774655.1 uncultured Luteibacter sp.
GCGGCGGAGGATCCCGACTCCGGCTTCACCGATGAGGAACTGGTCAGCAACGCCATCCTCAGCGTGGTCGGCGGCGAGGACACCACCGCCAACTCGATCGGCTGGATGGTCTATCTGCTGGCCCGGCATCCCGAAGCGGCCGCCGCCTTGCGTGCCGAGGTCGATGCCGTGCTGGGTGACGCCACGCTGCCACGGGAGTGGGAGCAACTGAAGCTGTTCACCTACCTCGACGCCGCGCACAGCGAAACACAGCGGTTACGCACCGTGGCGCCTTACATCGGACTGACCAGCAACGCCGATTGCGTCGTCGCCGACACGTTCATCCCGAAGAATACGGCGGTGATCGTCGCCACGGCGGGCGAGGGCTTCGACGACACCCTGTTCCCCGAGCCGGCCGCTTTCCGGCCGGAGCGCTGGATCGCCGAGCACCGCCCCAAACGCGAGGAGGACCCCGCGCGCCGGGTATTTCCGTTCGGCGGCGGCTCGCGGCTTTGCCCCGGGCGATTCCTCGCGCTGACCGAGATCAAGATGGTGGTCGCCATGATCGTGCGCAACTTCGACCTCACGCTGGAGCCTGGCGCGCCCGAACCCACGGAACTGCTGAATTTCTTCATGGCACCGAGTGCCGTCCCCGTGCGCTTGGCACCGCGCGCGCTGAACCGGGAGGCCTCCCGGTGAGCCGTGCCGATGCGACCTCGAACCTCGTCCTGGCCCGGCGCATCCTCGACGTGTCGTTGCCGCTGATGGGCTCGATGATCGGCAACCTCGTGCTGATGCTCGTGGACCGCATCTGCCTGGCCCGGTATTCGAGCGACACGCTGGCGGCCTCCGGTCCCGCGGTCTACACGGCGATGGCGATCGTCGGCTTCTTCGTGGCGGTGGTCGGCTTCTCGCGTTCGTGCGTCGCCCAGGCGTTCGGCCGTTCCGGGCACGACGAAGCGGCTCACCAGGCGGCGCTGGGCATCGCGGTGGGGCTCGTCCTTGCCGCGGTGCTGATGCTGACCGCACCGCTGCTGGCGATGATCCCCTCGTTGAGCGGCCGTCCGCCCGCGTTGACCCGGCTGGAATCGCAGTTCCTGTTCGGGTCGGCGTTCTTCGGCGCCGGCATGACCTTCAACATGGCGCTGTCGTCGTACTTCAACGGCATCGGGCGCACGCGCATCACCCTCATCGCCGGGCTGGTCGGGCAGGCGGTGGGCGTGTTCATGACCATCGGTCTGGTGTTCGGCCGCTTCGGGCTGCCCGAACTGGGCATGCGCGGTTCCGCGCTGGGCACGCTGGCCGGTACGCTGGCGATCACGGCCTGCTACCTCGCCTACGTGCCCGCCACGGTCTGGGCGAGCTTTCGCCGCCTCGTGTTCCACACCGGGATCCGTGTGTCCGAACTGGCGCCGCGCCTGCGCAAGGGCTTCGCGTTGGGCGTGACCGCGGGCGTGGCCAACTTCGGCAATGCGATCTTCATCTGGGTCATGGCCGGGCTGGGCGCCACGGCGCTGGCGGCGAACAACGTCAACCTCACCGTGAGCTACCTGGGCGTGATTCCGTTGCTGGGCCTGGGCATCGGTTGCAGCGTGCTGTGCGGCAACGCGCTGGGCCGTGGCGACTTCGACCAGGTGCCGCGCATCATCGGCGTGTCGCTGGCGATCGAACTGGCCTACGTCGTGGTGACCGCGTTCGTGCAGATCGCGATGCCGGACGTGTTGCTGGGACCGTTCGGTCTTGCAGGCAAGCCGCCGGAGATCCACCATGCGTCGGTCGCCACGGCACGGGTGCTGTGGACGTATTCGCTGGCATTCACTTTTTCGATGACGGGGCAGGCTGTGCTGGAAAGTTTCGGGATCACGCGCTTTGTCTTCGGTGTGCGTTTCGCCCTGATGTGGCTGCTCAGCATCCCCACCATCTACGTGATGAACCAGGCGCACGTGGGCGAGCCGGACTACCTCCCGACAGCGTGGGTCATCGGCTCCAGCTTCGAGGCGGCCATCGGCGTGCTGTACTTCTGGCGCATCGCGCGGGCCGTGCGGCATCGGCAGAACGAGATCGTGCTGGCCCGGGCCGTGGCCTGATGTCCGGCGAGAGCGACGTGCGGCGGATGCCGCTGGCGCGGCATCCGGGCCATCCGCCGGATGCCTTCCTCATGGCGTTCGATCCCAGTAGTGGCGACGACGACGCGTTCGTCCGGCACGGCATCGCCTGTCCGCCCTCGGTACGTCGCAGCGTCGCGAAGCGCCGGGCGGAATACCTGGCGGGGCGCCGCGTGGCGGCCGCCGCGTTGCGCGACGCCGGCAGCGAGGTCGGCGACCTCATGATCGGCCCCGACCGGGCGCCCGTCTGGCCTCCGGCGTTCACCGGCAGCATCACGCACGCCACGGGACTCGCGGCCGCGGTGGCGATGCCTTCGCGCCCAGGTTGGGGCATCGGCATCGACCTGGAACACGTGGCGACGGACAGCGCGCTGGAGGCGATCGCCCAATCGGTGGTCGACACCAGCGAGCGGCGGGCGCTGGACGGGCTGGCGAGGATGCTGGGTGAGGCGACGGCCCTGACCGTCGCGTTCTCGGCCAAGGAAAGCTTCTACAAGGCCACCGCGGCCACCGTGGGGCGCATCTTCGACTTCAGCGCGCTGAAGGTCGTGGCGGCGTCGGACGGCGAAGGGCAGCTGACAGCGGAGGTGGCCGAGCCGTTGGCGGTGTCCTTGCCGGCCGGCTTGCGCTTCACGCTGGGCTTCACGACGATCGCGCCGTCCACGGTCATCACCAGTTGCCTGTGGCGTCCCGCATGACGACCGGGGCGTCCAGGCGCAATCCCTACGTCGACGTGTTGCGCGGCCTGTGCATCCTGGTCGTGATGCTGCTGCACTATGCGCTGGCCTACCGGCTACACGACAGCCCGCTCAACCGGTGGGTGTCGGTGGATACGCTGAAGACGATCTTCTTCAACGGCAACTATGGCGTGTCTGTGTTTTTCGTGATCTCGGGGTTCCTGATCACGCTGAACACGATGAGGCGCTATGGCGATCCCCGCGACACCGACATCGGCCATTTCTACAAGCTGCGCTTGTTCCGGCTTTACCCGTCGGTGGTGCTGGCCCTGGCGATCATCACCTCGCTTGGGCTGGCCGGCTGGACACGCTTCGTCAACGCGAACCCGCATACCGATTTCGGCGACGGCTTCTTCGTCCTCGGCAACCTGTCCGTGCTGACGTTCTGGCACAACCTGCTCATGCAGCGGGTGGGCTATTTCAACTACGCGATGAACGTCTATTGGTCGCTTTCGGTGGAAGAGGTGTTCTACCTGGTGTATCCGCTGCTGCTGGTGTTCGTGCGCAGGCGTGGGATGCTCATCGCGCTGGCGTTGGCCGGTGTGGTCGCGGCGCCGGTCTATCGGGCGATCCATCGCGACGACGAGCTGTTTTTCATGTACGGCAACCTGGCGTGTCTCGACATGCTCATCTACGGCTGCGGGGCCGCCGTGGTGGCGGAGCGGGCGCGACTGTCGCCCAAGGTGCGGCAAGGCATCGTCCTGTTGGGGTTGATCGCGATGGGCTGGGTGTACATGCGCGGCATCGGCGGTCACGAG
>CAJYHU010000017.1 GCA_913774655.1 uncultured Luteibacter sp.
CATCTGCGTTTCCATGAGAGAACTCCTTGTTGCGCGCCGGCGCGGCCGGTGGCGCGGTGGATCAATGGGTAGGACGAAGGTCGAGCACGGTGCCGCGCGCGTCGACGCCGGCTCCGGAGAGAAGATAGACGATGGCCTCGGCGGCGGCGCTGGGCAGCGGCCTGTCGAGGGTGTTTTCGCCGTAGTAGGCGGCCCGGCGCAGGGCGGTGCGCATCGGCGGCGGCAGCAGCGCGTGCACGCGCATCGTACCCCGGGCGTTTTCGGCATGCAGCACGGCGGCCATGCGTTCGAGCGCGGCTTTCGACACGCCGTAGCCTCCCCAATGCGCCCGCGACACCCGCTCGGGATCGTCGAAAACAAAGACCACCGCGCTGTCGGCGGCCCGCCCGAGCAAGGGCATGCAGGCCTGGGTGAGCGCGAAAGGAGCCGACACGTTCACTTGCAAGGCGCGCAGCCAGTCGTCCGGCTTGTGCATCGCGATCGGCGTCAGCTCGTGGAAGTGCGCCGCGGCATGGACCACGCCATCGAGACGACCCAGCTCGGCCTCGATGCCATCGGCCAGGGCCGCGTAGTCGGTCGGCGTGGCACGTTCGAGGTCGAGGGGATGGATGACCGGCTGGGGGCCGCCAAGCGCCACCAGCTCGTCGTAGAGCGTTTCCAACGCCCGCACCTTGCGCCCGGTCATGACCACCGTCGCGCCGCCGCGCACCAGCGCACGGACCGTCTCGCCGCCGAGGCCGCCAGTGGCGCCCGTGACGAGCACCACGCGGTCGGCCAGCACCCCCGGTGACGGCGCCCAGCGATCGGGCAACCGCACGGACGGCAACGCGCTCACGAATCGGCCTCGGCCACGTCGGCCGCCATCCGCTTGAGCTCACCGGCCGCGTGGAGGTCTTCGACGATATCGCACCCCCCGATGAAGTCCCCCAGGAGGAACAACTGGGGGAACGTGGGCCAGTTGGAGTAATGCGGCAGGCCGGCCCGGATGCGGGGATCGGCCAGCACGTTCACGGCATGGAACGATGCCCCGGCCGCCTGGAGCGCCTTGACGGCCCGGTCGGAGAAGCCACAGGTGGGATACGCCGTGGTGCCCTTCATGAAGAGCACGATCGGATGGGTCCCCACGATGGCCTTGATCTCGTCTACGACGTCCATAGGTCGGATTTCATCATTAGAATGCTGACAGTTGCGTAGTGTAACAGCGTGGGGCCCCCGGCCCCGTCGCGTCCCCTTTCCCCCAGCCACCGCTAAGGAGCCTGCCCATGGCGTTCGAACTGCCCCCGCTTCCCTACGAGAAGAATGCCCTCGAGCCGCACATCTCGGCCGAAACCCTGGAGTTCCACTACGGCAAGCATCACCAGGCCTACGTGACGAATCTCAACAATCTCGCCAAGGGCACCGAATTCGAAGGCAAGAGCCTGGAAGACGTGGTGAAGTCCTCGTCGGGCGGCATCTTCAACAATGCCGCGCAGATCTGGAACCACACCTTCTACTGGCACTCGATGCGCCCGGCTTCGCAGCAGGCCGAGCCGCCGGCCAAGCTGGCCGACGCGCTGACCAAGGCCTTCGGCTCGGTCGAGAAGTTCAAGGAAGAATTCAACAAGCAGGCCGCCGGCAATTTCGGCTCGGGCTGGACCTGGCTGGTGCAGCGTCCGGACGGGTCGCTGGCCATCGTCAACACCTCCAACGCCGCCACGCCGATCACCGGCAGCGACAAGCCGCTGTTCACCGCCGACGTGTGGGAGCATGCCTACTACATCGACTACCGCAACGCGCGTCCGAAGTACCTCGAGAACTTCTGGGCGATCGTCAACTGGGAGTTCGCGGCCAAGAACATGGCCTAAAGGCGACATCAAGGAAGCCGGGGCAACCCGGCTTCTTTTTTCACGCGACGAGCGTGATCCACTCGGCGGGGATGGTCCCCAGAAACGTCACTTCCCTGGTGGCACCGATGCTCGCGTGCAATGCGAAGTGCTTGGCGTCATCGACGGTCCGTCCATCGATCAGCAGGTGGGGCCACATGCGCCCGCCCTTGGCGCCGGGCACCGCCTCCCTCCATGGCACGACACGCATATACCGCATGTCGATCCGGTAAATCGATCGACCGCCGGCATAGCCACCGCACGCCTTGTCGGGATCGGCCGACACCCAGGGACCGCGGGGATTGGCCTGGATGATGTGCCGGTGCAGATCGAGCGCGTTCAACGATGCGCCGCTGTTTTCCTTGCCCAGCGCGTCCATCAGGGGGCCGTTGAAGGGACCCGTCGGCCTGAGGCGGATATGGCTGCCGAGCGCGGAGTCTGCCAGCGTCTTGACGCCGGCGAAGACCCGTACCAGTTCGCGAAGGTCGTCGACCGACATGAGGTCATAGCGAGGTACGAAGCCGTTTTTCAGGCTGTCCATCGAGCGGGTGTCGGCCCGATAGACGTAGTCCAGGCGGGGAGCGCCTGCCACGGCGGCCGGCCCCCTCACCATCGCGGGCGTTCCGGTCATGCCCTTCCCTCCGCGTACGTGCTCACGCCGAGGATGAGGTTTTTTTCCGTTCTCTTGCTCACTGGGATTCCTTTCGTCGATGTCATCGGAGCCGCCACGCGATGTCGTGGCAGCGCGCTTGACTATCGTACGAAGGACAAACCGTCGGAGGTATCGGTAAAACGCCGACGGCGGATCAGCCCAGGGCGAGTATCCCCGGCTCGACCTGCGCGACGCGACCGAGCCGTTCGCCGACCACGGTCAGGCGTTCACGCAAGCTCCCGGCATCCGGCGCGCATATCGTCGCGTGCCCCACCTTGCGTCCCGAACGCGGCGCCTTGCCGTAGTCGTGCCAATGGCCGTCGACGGCGGACAGTACCGGTGCGGGATCGGGCATCTCGCCGATCCAGTTGAGCATGGCGCTGGGGCCGCGCACACCGGTGTCGCCCAGCGGCATGCCCAGCACGGCGCGCACGTGGTTCTCGAACTGGCTGGTGTGCGCGCCTTCGATGGTCCAGTGACCGGAGTTGTGCACGCGAGGCGCCATCTCGTTGCCGAGCAGCCTGCCGCCCTGTACGAACAGTTCGAGGGCGAACACACCCACGTAGTCCATGGCCTCGGCGATCTTCTTCGCGTGGGCCCTGGCCGCGGCTTCCAGTTCGTCGGTACAGCCCGGCGCGGGCGCGAGGCTGAGCGACAGCACGCCGTCCACATGCCAGTTACGGGTGAGCGGCCAACTCCGGAACTCGCCGTCGCGGCCGCGCACGGCCACGACGGATACCTCGTAGTCGAACGGCACGAACGCTTCGAGAATCAGCCCGACGCGTGAAGCGGCGTCGCCCAATGCCTCCCAGGCGGCCTCGACGTCGGCCTCGGTCTTCAGGCGGAACTGGCCCTTGCCGTCGTAGCCCAGTCGGCGGGTCTTGAGCACGGCGGGGAGCCCGATGTGAGACACCGCCCGCCGGAGATCGTCGCGCGTGTCGACCGGCTCGAAGGCGGGCGTGGCGAGACCGCACTCGCCGAACAGGGTCTTCTCGCTGAGGCGATCCTGGGCAAGGGCCAGGGCGCGCGGGTTGGGAAACACGTCGACCCGTCCGGCTAGGCGCTCGGCCGCGGCGGCGGGCACGTTCTCGAAATCGAAGGTGACCACGTCGACGCGGCGGGCGAACGTCGCCAGGGCGGCTTCGTCGTTCCAGTCGGCCACCACCAGTTCGGCGACCTGGCCGGCGCACGCATCGGCCTCGGTGTCGACCACCAGGCTGCGCACGCCCAGGGGGGCGGCGGACAGGGCGAGCATCCGGGCGAGTTGGCCGCCACCGAGAATGCCAAGGCAGGGAAGCGTTCGGTTCACGCGCGGGGATCCGGGTTGTCGAGGACGGTCTGTGTCTGCTCGGCGCGGAACGCGTCGAGCGCGGCGGCGATAGCGGGGTCGTGCAGGGCCAGCACCGAGGCGGCGAGCAGCGCCGCGTTGGTGGCGCCGGCACGGCCGATGGCGAGCGTACCGACCGGGATGCCGGCCGGCATCTGCGCGATCGAGAGAAGGGAATCCATGCCGTTCAGGGCCTTGGACTGCACCGGCACGCCAAACACCGGCAGCGGTGTCTTGGCGGCGATCATGCCCGGCAGGTGGGCGGCCCCGCCGGCACCGGCGATGATCACCTGGACGCCACGGTCGCGCGCGCTGGCTGCGTAGTCGAAAAGCAGGTCGGGCGTGCGATGGGCGGATACCACCCTCACCTCGTGCACCACGCCAAGGCGGGTCAGCATCGACGACGCGTGTTCCATCGTTTCCCAGTCCGAACGCGACCCCATCACCACGCCGACGCGGGGGGCGGTCGCCTCGTTGCCTTCAATCATGGCCGCGGCACCCAAAAGTCGCTATTGTAAGGGCATTCCCGTTTTACAGGTTGGCCCGCGCGGCCACGCCCCATGGACAAGCGCCTCATCGACATTCTCTGCTGCCCCGTCAGCAAACGCCCCGTGCGCCCGCTCACCGCCGGGGAGCGCGACAGCCTCAACGCCGCCATCCGTGCCGGCGGGGTCGCCACCGTGGCCGGCGAAAACGTGGCCCAACCGCTTACCGAAGGCCTCGTCACCACCGACGGCCAGGTCGTCTACCGGGTCGACGACGGCATCCCCGTCATGCTGCCCGAGGCAGGCATCGGCACCACCCAGTTGAACG
>CAJYHU010000018.1 GCA_913774655.1 uncultured Luteibacter sp.
GTGACGCCGAACATGGTCATGAAACCGCCGTAGCTCCAGCCGGTGAGGCCGAGGCGGTTATCGTCCACGGGATGGTTCTTCTCGATCACGTCGACGCCGGCCAGCACGTCGCGCATGTCGCCGTAGCCGAAATCCTTGCGGTTGGCCTGGACGAAAGCCTCACCCTGGCCGAAGCTGCCGCGTGGGTTGGGCATGAACACGAAGTAGCCCAGGGCCGAAAGCGGCGCCGCGCCGTAGCCGACACCGGGCCAGCGCGGCAGGACGGCGGCGGCGGGGCCCCCGTGGATGGAGACGATCATGCCGTAGCGCCTGGCCGGGTCGTAGTTGGCCGGGTAAAGCAGCCAGCCCTGCACCTGATGGCCTTCGTTGGTCCACGTGATGGACTCGGCCTTGCCCCACATCGGCTTGAGGCCGGCATTGAAGCGGGTCACCGCCGCGGGCGCATCGTGTGTGGCGAGGTCGGCCACGTGAACCTCGTAGCCCGTATCGAACGAGCTGGCGATGAAGGCGGCCTTCTCCGCCTTGGCATCCAACGATAGCGACATGGCGAACCGGCCGTCGCCGAGGGACATCGGCAGGTCGAACAAGGTGGTGGCTTTCGCGGCGCCCTGCGTCGGCAGCGCGTAGCTGGACACGCGGCTTGAGCCGCCCGCCACCTCGGACACCACCAGGCGATCCGTGCCCGCCCAGGCGAGCCAGGCCGGCGTCGTCTGGATGCCCGGCGTGACGTCGACCGGTTCCGCGCCGCCGTTGGCCGGCACCACCCAGATGTCGCCGCCCGTCGAGCCCTGGTCGCTCATCAGTCCGCCGATGAAGGCGACGCGCGAGCCATCGGGCGAGAAGCGCGGCACGGCCACCTGCAGGTCCTTCAGGGGCCCCTTAAGGGTCGACGTATCGACCAGGGTGACCGGTTTCTCGCTGCCACCCACCGACTGGGCGTAGAGCTTGGCGACCCACCAGTTGTTGTCGCCCGGAGGCGGCGCGGCCACGTAAGCGATGCGACCGCCATCGGCGGAGAAGGCGTATTCGTAGACGTGCAGGCCGCCGGGGGTGAGGGTGCGCACGGCGCCGCCGGTGGCATCGACCATGGCGACCTGCTGCACCTGGATGTTGTCCACCCCGATCTCGCCGACCTGGGCGCCGGTGGCGGCTGTCGCACTGGCGCGGCGCGTGGCGTTGGGCACGTAGAGGAAGCCGAGCGCCTTGCCGTCCGGGCGCCAGTCCAGGTCGGAGACGTAACCCTTCAACTGCGTGATGCGCTTGGGCGGGGCTTTGCCGGCGGTATCGGCCACGTAGACGTCGTTCTGCTTGCCCTGCTCGATGCCCGGCTTGCCACCGGCGCAGTCGGACAGGAAGGCGAGGCGGCGGGAGTCCGCCGCCCATGCCACCGAGAGTTCGCGGCAGTCGCGGGTGGCGGTCAGTCGGTGCGCGTTGCGGCCATCGGCATCGGCCACCTCGATGGCCACGCCCTTGCCCGTCTTCACCGCCCAGGCCAGATGACGGCCATCGGGCGACAGCGCCACGGAATCCACGGTGCGCACCTTGCCCAGGGCCTCGAGGATGCTTGCGATACGGGGATCGGTCGCGGTCTTTCCGGCCGCCGGGGCCTTCTCGGCATGCGCTCCGGCCGCACAGGCAAGGGCCATGGCGGCAGCTATCCACGTGTAACGCATCGGTCGTGCCTCGACGGTGTGCAGGAAGCGTGAAACCTAACACGTAGGTAACCGGTTACGCGACTACCGGACGACCTCCCTCGCGACGCGCCGGCCAGGAGGCTAAGGCGCCAGCAGATGGGCATACGAGGGGTTGCGTTCGAACCATACCCGCGCGTAGGAACAGGCCGGGCGCACGGACCATCCCCGGGCCTCGGCCACGCCCACCGCGAAGCGGGTCAGCCGCGCCGCGATGCCGCGCCCGCCGACGGGCTCGGGCACGCCGGTATGCAGGATGGTCATGGTGCGGCCGTCCAGGCGGTAGTCGATCTCGCAGGTGTGCCCGTCGACCATCGTGGTGAAGCGATGCATCGCCTCGTCGTGACGGATCTCCAGGGGCGTGGCGGCGTCGTTCATGGCGTGTCTCCGGTCGAAGGTCTTCGCATTCTCTGGATGAGCCTGCGGCTAGCGTTCGGCGAATCTACCAACCGATGGGAGTGCAGGCCATGAAGAAGTGGGGTTCGGCGATCTGGAAAGGCGGCATCAAGGATGGCCAGGGCGTGATCTCGACGCAGACCGGCGTGCTCAGGGAAGCGCCGTATGGCTTCGCGGCCCGCTTCGAGGATGGCCCGGGCAGCAATCCCGAAGAATTGCTGGGCGCCGCGCACGCGGCGTGCTTCAGCATGGCGCTGTCGCTGATGCTGGGTAACGCCGGCCTGACCGCCGACAAGATCCAGACCAAGGCCGAGGTGACGCTCGACAAGGACGGCGAGGGTTTCTCGATCACCAAGGTGCACCTTACCGTGCACGCGCAGGTTCCTGGCACCGACCAGGCCGGGTTCGAGGCGATCGCCACCCAGGCCAAGGAGGGGTGTCCGCTGTCCAAGGTGCTCAACGCCCATATCAGCATGGACGCTACGCTCGACGCGTAAACTCCCGGCAGCGCTTCCAAGGATCCCCCGCACGTGCTTACCCTTCACGCCCAAGGCCGGAAGGCGGTCGTCTGGACCGCCGGCATGGACCTGCCCTCGCTGCCCGTATGGATCGACCTGTATGACCCCACCGACGACGAACGTCGGTGGGCGACCGAAGCGACCGGGCTGCGCGTGCCCGAGCGGTCCGACGTGACCAGCCTCGCGCTGTCCAGCCGCATCCGCACCGACGACGACGACACGATGTACCTGTCGATCCCGTACTTCGCGGACACCAACAACGGGCACCGCCCCGGCCCGATCGGACTGGTCGTCACCGGGCGGGTACTGCTGACCCTCCGCTTCGCCGATTCCCGTGCGTTCGAACTGGCGGCGAACAGCTGCCACGAACACCACTGGGAACCCAGCGCCGACGTCTTCGCGACCCTCGTGGAGGCGATCGTGAACCTTGCCGCCCAGCGCATGGAAGACGTCTCCACCGAACTGAAGCAGTTATCCGACCACGTGTTCTCCCCCTCCCGCCTGGGCACGCCCGAGCTGCGCACCTGCATGTTGGAAGTGGGGCGGCTCGAAGGCATGCAGGCCCGCAACCGTTCGTCGATGCTCGGCGTGCAGCGCGTGGTCTCCTTCACCCGCGCGCGGAAGCCCGCCTGGATGTCCGACCAGGTGGAAGTGCGCCTGCGCGTGGTCGACCATGACCTGCGCACCCTCGACGAGTTCGACGACCAACTGACCAACAAGCTGCAGTTCGTCCTCGACGCCACGCTCGGTTTCATCAGCACCGACCAGAACCACGTGATGAAGGTGCTTACCGTCACCTCCGTGGCGACGATCCCGCCCATGATCCTGGTCGGTATCTGGGGCATGAATTTCAAAGACATGCCCGAACTGAACTGGCCGATGGGCTACCCGATGGCGCTAGCGGCCATCGTGGTCAGCATGGTGATCCCCGTGCTCTTCTTCAAATGGCGGGGCTGGTGGTCGGGCGATTGAGCCTTACTTCACCAACGGGCCACAGGGAAGACATGTAAACCTGAACTGATTCACAATTTTTACAATCCACCGGCCTTTTGCCCTAAAGTTGGCGTTTGCCTGGCCGCTATCTCCTGCATACGGCGTCAGGCGGGCGATCATTGACGCGAAGGCGGGCCCTGCGCGGGCCCATTCGGGAGGAAGTGCTCGGTGTCCGTTCTCAGACTTAGCGACGTTGCAAGGAAGCCACGGTCATGAGGCCCTCGCGGCAAGCCGCCACCGGCCAGGTGCCCGATTCGCGCCTTTTGGCGTCGGTGGCGGAATTCACGCATCACCGCGACATCGACGCGCTGGATCACAGCCTCGTGCTGTCCTTGGCCGAACTGGTCAAGGTCAAGACGGTCACGCTGTGCAAGCGCGGCGAGAGCGCGCAGTTTCCCGTGGACTCGATCGTCGTGTGCACCCATGGCAACGGCCAGGGGTTCGTGGTCGAAGCGGTGGATCCCTCCCCCGACGACGAATCGGTGCAGACCATCATCCGGGCGATGGAAACCGTCTCCACCGTCAGTGACACGACGCCCGCCGGCCTGCACCGGCTGGTGATTCCGATCCGTCGCGACCAGGCCGCCATCGGCGCGTTGATGCTGGAGTCGGACGAAGCGCTGGAAGGCGTGCGCGACCTGGTGGAGGGTTTCGCGCGCATCTACTGCAACTACATCGCCCTGCTCAACGAGAGCGAGCGCGACAAGCTCACCGGCCTGTACAACCGTCGCAGTTTCGATCGCCGCCTACAGCGCATGCTCAAGCATCGCCGCCTGCGCGCGCGCGCCCTGGCCGAGGGCCACGTGGAGCGTCGCCAGTTTCCCGGCGACGGCCCGCACGTCTACCTCGCCATCCTCGACATCGATCATTTCAAGCGCATCAACGATACCTACGGGCACGTCTACGGCGACGAAGTGATCCTGATGCTCGCCCAACAGATGCGCACCAATTTCCGCCAGGGCGACGTGCTGTTCCGTTTCGGCGGCGAGGAATTCGTGATGTTGCTGGCGGCCCAGGACGAGCGCACGGCGCACTCCGCGCTCGACCGCTTCCGCAGGTACGTCGACGGCCACGCGTATCCGCAGGTCGGCCACGTGACCGTGAGCATCGGGTACGCCCGCATCACCGAGAACGACTATTCCGAGATCGTGCTGGACCGCGCGGACAAGGCCCTCTATTACGCCAAACAGAACGGTCGCAATAGCGTGCACGGGTACGAAAACATCTCCAGCACCGGCGAGCTCGCCCCCGTCGCGCTCGGCAGCATCGACCTGTTCTGACTCGCGCCGACGATCGAAACCGGACCCGCAGAACGACGGCTCCCTACCGAAGGGACGGGAGCCGACTGCGCCATGGATGCCCGGCGGCGGTTTACTTCA
>CAJYHU010000019.1 GCA_913774655.1 uncultured Luteibacter sp.
TGCCTTCGACCGCCTGCAGGACGCGCTTGGCGACTTGGCCGATGACCAGCGCCACAAGAAGCTTCGCCTCAAGGTCACGCCCAGCCTGGCCATCCGCTGGCTGGTTCCTCGCCTGCATGGCTTTTACGCGGCGCACCCCGACATCGCGTTGGAGATCGCAACGATCGCCATGGCCGACGACGTTCGGCTCGAGGGCGCGGATTGCGCCATCCGCCATGGCATGGGCGAATGGGCCGACGTCGAACTGGACCACCTCTTCGACGACGAGTTCGTCCCGGTGTGCGCACCGGGGCAGGCCGGGCATTTGCAGTCCCCTCGGGACCTGCTGCATGCCAATCTGCTGCACTCCATGATGCGGCCGCAGGCGTGGCCGCTCTGGTTCGGCACCGCCGGCCTTGCCGATCCCGGCCGCTCGCGTGGCATCACGCTGGCGAATGCGGCGCTGTGCTACCAGGCAGCGGCGGATGGCCTGGGCATCGCGATGGCGCAGCGTGCGTATGTCGAGGACGACCTGCGCACGGGGCGCCTGGTCGTCGCTGTCGACCACATGGCGCGCACGGAGCTTGGCTACTACCTCGTGTGCGACCCGATGAAGGCCGCCACCGCCCCGGTGCGGCTCTTCAGGGACTGGATCCGATCGGTCCGCTAGCCGCGCCCCGGCGCCAGCTAATCGGCCTTGAAGCCGGAGGCCTTGACCACGGGCTCCCAGAACGCCCGCAGCTCGCCGAACCTCGCGCGCGCTTCAGCGGGCGAGCTTCCCACGTTCACGAATCCGAGCGTGCGGATCTTCTTGGCAAATTGATCGCTCGCGGCCGCCTTTTGAACGGCATCGCTCCATTGCGCAACGACAGGCGCCGGCGTTCCCGGCGCCAGGCAGATCGCCAACACCCCGCCCGTGGTGAGTTCCTTGCGGCCGAGTTCGGCGAAGGTCGGCACGTCCGGCAGGAGCGCGGAGCGCCGGGCCGAGGTGACAGCCAGCACGCGCAGCTTGCCGGCATCGTGGTGCTGCGCGAAGTCGCCGACCGTCGAGGTTCCCGCCGCGATGTTGCCGCCGGCCAGATTCACGATCATCGGCGCTGCGCCCTGGAACGGGACGTCCTGCAGTGGCGTCCCAATGATCTTGCCGATCTGCAGCCCCAGGAAATGCGTCGGTCCGCCCGACGCGGCATGGCCGAAGTTGGCGCTTTCGGGATGCACGCGCACCCAGTGAGCATAGTCGCCGAAGGTCTTCACGGGCGAGGAGGCCGGCACGGCCAGCGCCATCGCAAACTCGACGACCGTGGACACCGGGAGGATGTCCCGCTGCGAGTCGTAGTTGAGCCTGTTGAAGACGAAGGGGTAGATCGACGCGAAGAAGTCGGGGCACAACATGGCCACGCTGCCGTCGGCCGGGGCGGCGCGCATCGCGTCGATCGCGATCTTTCCGCCGGCGCCCGACTTGTTCTCCACCACCACCGCACGGTGCAGCGACTCATGCAGCTGATCCGCGAGTGCACGCGTCACCACGTCGAGCGTGCCGCCGGGCGCGAAACCCACCAGGATCCTGGCCGGCGGCCGGTCGGCCTGCTGAGCGATAGCTGGCGGTGCGCCGAGCATGGCGGCAAGGGCGAGTGCGAGGTTGTGGCGCCAGAAGGCAGGGCGTGTCTTCACAAGATGCTCCAGGATGCAGGTCGATTCGGCCGTGGGATTGCGGAAGGGCGCGACAAGAAAACAGCGGTGACAACTTCGTCGGCGCTGTCGTCCTCCGGCCGAAAGCTCAGCGGCCCCGGAACACCGGGGCGCGCTTCTCGGCGAAGGCACGGCGCCCCTCCAGTCGGTCCTCGCTGTCCCGCAGGAGTCCGAATGCCTGGCGTTCCAGCGCCAGACCGCCCGCGAGCGGCAACTCGCGACCGTTCATCGCGAGGCGCTTCGCGGCCGTCATCGCCAGCGGGGCATTGGCCGCCATGGTGCGCGCGATCCGCAGGGCGGTCTCCTGCAACGCCGAAAACGGCACCACCTTGCTGACCAGACCGATCCGAAGCGCTTCGGCGGCGTCAATGCGCTCACCCGTCAGCAGCATCCACATGGCATCGGACTGCCCGACTGCGCGGATCAGGCGCTGCGTGCCTCCGGCCCCCGGAATGCTGCCGACGCGCACCTCCGGCAGGCCGAACTGGGCGGTGTCCGAGCAGATCCGGATATCCGCCAGCAAGGCCAGCTCGAGTCCGCCGCCCAGGGCATACCCGTTGATCGCCGCAATGACGGGCTTGTCGGTCTGCAGCGTGCCGAAGTTGAAGTGCCGGCTGCCCCCACGAAAGACCTCCCGGGCGACGCCGTAGCCCGACGGCATCGTCTTCTTGAGGTCGGCGCCCGTGCAGAAGGCACGTTCGCCCGCGCCGGTGAGAACGAGCACGCGGCTGGCCTCGTCATTGGAGAACTCGTCCCAGATGCGCAGCAGCTGCTCGTTGCTCTCCGGATCGATGGAGTTCATGGCCTCGGGCCGATTCAGGGTGACGATGGCAACGCCATCCTGGACAGTGTGGACGATGGGCATGGGTGGTCGTTCTTCAGGTCTGGGGAGGGCTGGCCGCGGCCAGCGAGTCGATGGCGCCGGTTGGCAGGCCGAGCGCGGCAAGCACCTCACGCGTGTGCTCGCCCAGCGTGGGCGCGGCGCGACGCGCACGGGGCCGCTCGCCCACCGCGCCGAGCACACTGCGCGTCAGCGTCAACGTGCCGGCGACCGGGTGTTGCACGCTTTCTGCGAGTTCCGCCTCGACGAAGGCGTCGCACGACACCACTTCGCCGTAGTCGTTGATGGGACCGCAGATGATGTCCGCCGCCATGAACCTCTCCAGCCAGAAGGCGCGCGGCTGCGCGAGCATGCGCGCCTCCAGCAGACCCAACAGCGCCTGCCGGTGCTGCAACCGGCTCTTGTTCTCGGCAAAGCGCGGATCGCAGGCGAGCTCCGGTGCGCCGATGGCGGTGCACAGCGCCTGCCATCGGGCAGGGTGATAGGCAGCGACCATGATCCACCCATCGGCGCAGCGCAGCGCCTCGTTGGGCGTCGAATACGGCGCCGCGTTGCCCTGCGGTCCGGGCACGAGGCCGTCCGCAAAGTGGGACGCGAAACTCACGTGCTGCAGGGCGATGGCGCTGGCGAACATGCTGGCTTCGACGTGCTGGCCCAGGCCCGTGCGCTGCCGTTCCTGAAGGGCGGCCAGCACCGAGATGGCCGCCAGCGACCCGGTGACCAGATCGACGACCGGCACCGGCACCTTGCAGGGCTCGCCATCGGGCGCCCCGGTGACGCTCATCAGCCCGCTCACCGCCTGCAGCACCCCATCCACGCCGGGCAGATCCTTGCTGGCGCCATGCTGACCGTAGGCCGAGACGGAGCAGTAGATGAGCCGCGCGTTCTCGGCGGACACCGTCGCATAGTCCAGCCCGAAGCGCGCCATCACGCCCGGCCGGAAGCTCTCGACCAGCACATCGGCCTGCGCGATCAGTTCCCGCGCAGCCTGACGATGCGACGGCTGTTTGAGGTCGAGCACGATGCCGCGCTTGTTGCGATTGAGCGCCAGGAACGGGATGCCTTCGCCGTTGACCCAAGGCGACAGGGCGCGGGAGAGGTCGCCGGTGGGCGCCTCGACC
>CAJYHU010000020.1 GCA_913774655.1 uncultured Luteibacter sp.
CCACGTAGCGTCCGTCGGGCGGCGTAAAGCCGAGTCCGAGGACGCCCCCGTCCGTCGCTCGCGCACCCCAGCGGCGCACCATCAGAGTGATGGTGACCGCGGCCGAGCTGAGCAGCGCCAGGATCACCACGACGATCAGGCGGTCCGGTTGGTCGGGAACATGCTGCGGAAACGTCCGGGATAGCCATTGCGACAGCCCGCCAAAGAGCCCGCCGAAACCGAACTGAAGGGCGAAATAGCCGGCGATGCACAGGATGGTCTCGACCAGTCCCGGCGCGCGGGCGGGCACGGCGGGAACGGCGGCATCGACGGGGCCGGAAAGCGGAACGGAGTCGTGAGGCATGCCGCACCCTAGCCGACGGGCGCCGCGCGGCGCAACGGCGAGGAGAGGCCGGCGCGCCGTGCCGTCACCGTGGACCTGTATAGTGATATGTCCGTACTGGAGGAAAACCGGCGCCCGACGCGCCCGCCCATGTTTGCATTCGACTGGTTAGCCGACCCTTCCGCCTGGGCGGGTCTTCTCACGTTGATCGTGCTGGAGATCGTGCTCGGTATCGACAACCTCGTCTTCGTCGCGATCCTCGCCGACAAGCTGCCCGCGCGCCAGCGCGACCATGCCCGCCTGCTTGGCCTGGGCCTGGCCTTGGTGATGCGCCTTTGCCTGCTGGCGGCCATGTCCTGGCTGGTCACGCTCACCAAGCCCCTGGTCGAATGGAACGGCTTCAGCCTTTCCTGGCGCGACCTGATCCTGTTGATCGGTGGCGCGTTCCTGTTGTTCAAGGCCACGCTCGAACTGCATGAGCGCCTGGAGGCGTCCGACGATCACGAGGGCAAGGGCGCCCGTCGCGCGAGCTTCTGGCTCACCGTGATGCAGATCGTGATCCTCGACGCGGTGTTCTCCCTTGATTCGGTCATCACCGCGGTCGGCATGGTCGACCACCTGTCGATCATGATGATCGGCGTGGTGATCGCCATGGCGCTCATGATCACGGCCAGCAAGCCGCTTACCGCCTTCGTCAACGCGCGCCCCACGGTCGTGATCCTGTGCCTGTCGTTC
Organism: uncultured Luteibacter sp.; assembly: GCA_913774655.1. GTDB lineage: Bacteria > Pseudomonadota > Gammaproteobacteria > Xanthomonadales > Rhodanobacteraceae > Luteibacter > Luteibacter sahnii. Next base: position 1,058 of record CAJYHU010000020.1, read on the forward strand.
CTGCTGATGATCGGCTTCAGCCTGATCGCCGAGGGTTTCGGGTTCCACATTCCCAAGGGCTACCTCTACGCGGCGATCGGTTTCTCGATCATGATCGAGGTGTTCAACCAGACCATGCGGCGCAACCGGCGCCGCTCCTTGCTGGTCGGCGGCCGCACCATGCGCGATCGCACGGCAAAGACGGTGCTGCGCCTGCTCGGCGGTCGCGCGGACGACGACGCCGACGCGGGCAACGCCCCGGCGGAGACCACCGAGCCCTCGGTCTTCGGCAAGGACGAACTGGAAATGGTCCAGGGCGTGCTCGACCTCTCCCAGCGGCCCGTGCGGTCGATCATGACGCCGCGTACCGAGATCGTCTGGGTCGATCCGTCGGACGAACTGGGCAACCTGCTGGAAGAGGCCCGTGAGTCGTCGCACCACTGGATGCTCGTGGCCAACGGCGATCTCGACGAACTGGTGGGTGTGGTCTCTTCGCGCGACCTGCTGGCCAGCCTGGGCGACCATGGGCGCCTCGAACCGGGCGTGGTGCGCAAGCCGATCACGGTGCTGGAATCGCTCAGCGTGCTGCGCCTGATCGACGAGTTCCGCCGTGCGTCGCTGCAGGTGGCCCTGGTGGTCGACGAATACGGAAGCATTCTCGGGCTGGTCACTCCCGCCGACGTGCTGGAAACCATCGCAGGCGAGTTCCCCGACGAAAACCGCGACGGCGATCCCTCGGCGGTCAGCGAGCCGGATGGCGCCTGGCTGCTCGACGCCAGCCTCGACGCCCGCCGCGTGGAACACCTGCTCGGTCGCCGCCTGACCGGCGCGGGCGACGGCAGCTTCTCGACCCTGGCCGGATTCGTGCTCCAGCGACTCGGCCGGTTGCCGGGCGTCGGCGACGGTTTCGAGGCGGATGGCCTCGCCTTCGAGGTGCGGGCCATGGATGGGGCGCGCATCCAGCGGGTCAGGGTGCTGGCCCAGCCGGTGGACGACGACACGTAAGCACGGCGAGCACGCTTACGACCGACGGCCGATGGTGCGGCCTCCCATGGCGGGGGTAAATAGACACACCACGGACCAACAGGAACCAAGGACATGGAGCGTCCTTTCTCGCTGGGTAGGGTCTGCCGCATGGCCGCCCTCTGGATAGGCTGCCTGTTGGGCGGGTGTGCACAGCCGCGCCTGCCGCCTTCCCCTGTCGTGAACGCGGTGCTGGATGGGCCGGACGGACCTGCCACCGTGTCCAGCCTGAGGCGTCGCTATGGCGACCTCGCCGCGGATTGCGCAGGCGAACCAGCCGTGCGTTGCACGGGTGTCCTCATCGAAGCCGCGGTCGACGACAAGGACCCCTGGCAACCGTATGCGGACAACGGCGTGCCGATGTCCTGGTTCAGAAAAGACGCGTGGATCAAACAAGCGTATCGGGGCGGTGGCGGCATCACCTACTACGCGCCAGACGATTCGCCGCCGCTTCGTAAGCACCCGCTCTATATCCTGTGCGCCTACGTCTACAACGCCTATTCCGACTTCCGCACGACCCGGTGCGGGGGATACGAGGACACGGCAACGTACCCGATCTCCGGGCCGTGCCAGCAGGAAGGCGTCTTCACCGCCGCGCAATGGCGGACGCATTTCGCGCGACGTCCCGACGCGATAGGCACCTCATGGCAATGCGGTTTCGACGTGGGTACGTCGGATGCCGCCCGCATTTTCGCGCTCCTTCCCGAGCTGATGCACGATTCCGGAGCACCCGGTTACAAAGGTTCGATCAACGAGCTGGTGGCCGAGTCGTGGCCGCGCGACGCGCCGGGCTCGGTGCCCGTTGAATCGTTCTACTACGACACGAGAAACGCCTACAGCCTGGAAACGGCCCAGCGGTTGCAGATCGCCATGAACGATCGGGGCCATATCTGGCGTCCGGTGATCGCCATCACGTTTGCGGCCACGGAAGACGAGGCGACGGTCTTCGACTATCGCGACGCCGACCAGGCCAGGCGCCCGCCGGCGGGGAGACCCACGGCGATGTGGCGCTGACGGTTACGGGGCGGTGTCTTCGGCGGGGGCTGCCGCGGCGTTGTTCTCCATGATGGCCATGCCCATGCCGCCGGCCGCCATCAGCATGAGGGCAGCCCAGGCCACCATCGACACGAGGTAGCCGGGGCCGCGGCGCGTGGCGTCGCGCAGGTAGGCCACCGCGTACCAGATGCGCCCGGCCAGCCAGACCAGGCCGGCGATGCCGGCCCACAGCGGATCGACGTACTGCGCCGCCAGCCACAGGGCCGGAATGAACATCACGGCGTTTTCCAGGGTGTTCATCTGCACCCGCCAGGCCCGTTCAAATGCCGGGTCGCCGGAGATCGACGGTGCCTTGATGCCATAGCGTTCACGCGCCCGGCCTACCATGAACACCGTGTAGAACATCAGCAGCAGGGTGAGCAGGGTGACGACGGCGGGTAACTGGCTGGTCATGGAGCGATCCGTGGGCAACGATAGCGGCGCAGTGTAACGGCTACGCGCCGTGCGATCATGCGCACCGCGTCTCGGGACGGAGGGTGACACCCATGCTTTGGCAGAAAGGCCGCAGAAGCGACAACGTGGAAGACGCCGGCAACGGCGGTGGAGGCGGTCCGTCGTTCGGCGGGCGTGGCCTGGGCATCGGTGGCGTGATCATCCTCGCCATCCTCGGGGCCGTGTTCTACAAGGACCCCACGGCGCTGCTGGGCCAGGCCCCCTCCGGGCCGGCCGCACCGACCCGGACAACCCAGCCGCTGGACACGGCCGATCCGCAGGTCGATTTCGTTCGCGCGATCCTGGGCGAGACCGAAGACACCTGGGGTGAGATTTTTGCCGCGAACCACCAGCGCTACGACGCGCCGAAGCTGGTGTTGTTCCACGGCGCCGTGCGCACCGCGTGCGGCTCGGCATCGTCCGCCGTCGGCCCGTTCTATTGCCCCGGCGACCGCAAGGTCTACCTCGACCTCGATTTCTTCCAGGACATGCAGCGGCGTTTCCACGCATCGGGCGATTTCGCCCGGGCTTACGTCATCGCGCACGAAGTCGGCCACCACGTGCAGAACCTCGTCGGCATCTTCGACAAGGTGGAGGACGCACGGCGCCGTGGCGCGGCCATGGAGGGTGCCGCGGGGTTGTCCGTGCGCCAGGAGCTCCAGGCCGACTGTTTCGCCGGCGTCTGGGCCCATCACTCGCAGCAGCGCCAGCACTGGCTTCAACCGGGAGACATCGAATCGGCGTTGAACGCCGCCACGGCCATCGGGGACGACACTCTGCAGGAACAGGCCCAGGGTCGCGTGGTGCCCGATTCGTTCACCCACGGCACGTCGGCGCAACGGGTGCACTGGTTCAAGACCGGCCTCGACAGCGGCGATACCGCGCAGTGCAACACGTTCTCAGGGTCGATCTGAACTCATGACGCACCCTTGCTTGCGCTGCGGCGCTTGCTGCGCGACCTACCGGGTCGCCTTTCACTGGATGGAAACCGACGTGGCCGGCGGCATCGTGCCTGCGGCGCTTACCGAGCACCTGGATCCGCATCGGGTAAACATGCACGGCACGAATCGCCGGGAGCCGCGTTGCCTGTCGCTGGTTGGCGAAGTGGGCGTGGCGGCGCAGTGCGGCGTGTATGCCGTGCGCCCGTCGCCGTGCCACGACCTCAAGCCCGCGTGGGAAGATGGCACGCCAAGCCCCCAGTGCGACAAAGCGAGGGTAAGGCACGGGATGGCGCCGTTGACGCCGGCGGATTTCGCCTGAAGGCGTGACGGCCTGGCCGGGACCTGTGGCGGCGCGTCAGCGGCCGGCCAAAAGAAGGTTCCTTACGGACGTCCGGGGCCTCTCCCAGCGATCGGCCTTAGGGTCCTGTGGATGGTTCGACCCGCGAGCCGTGGCGCTGTGGTGACCTTGTTGCGCCAGAGCGCGTTGCACCTGGGCGGTTGGCAGGGAGACCTTGGTGTCCACCCTCGCTGCTCGGGCAGTCCTCCGCGTTCGACAGGGAAGGCCGCTAACGCGGCCCATGTGCTAATAGGCCTGCGGCCGCTCCCTTGTGCGGAACTCGCCTCGAGGGTGGACACCAAGGTCTCTTGCGGACCGTGAGGTCGGGTGCTGGGAGAGCGGCAGGCGTTCGATGGCTGGGCTGCGTAAGCCATGCTTGAGCTGTGAAACGGCAGCCCGACAACGGGTATCCGACGTCGCGACGGGCTGACCGGCGCTGTTGGGCGGTGTGACGTGAGGCTCACAAGCTCGCCGCGGTGCGCCGTACGGGCTCTCACAACACGCCGCCTCAGATACGGAGAGAGCCTTCGGTGTCCACCCTCGAGG
>CAJYHU010000021.1 GCA_913774655.1 uncultured Luteibacter sp.
CGCCTTCCAGATGGGTTTCGAGCACCGTTTCACCCGTGTGCGCGACGTCTACTATGGCGTGCTGGGCCTGGCGCTCGCCCATCGCAAGCGCTTCGTCATCGGCTTCCTGGGCTTCGTGCTGGCGTCGTTCGCGCTGCTGCCCACCCTGGGCCGCGACTTCTTCCCGACCGTGGACGCCGACTCGCTGCTGATGCACGTGCGTGCCCCGATGGGCACCCGCGTGGAAGAGACGGCCGCCGAGTTCGATCACATCGAGCGGGCGATCCGCGCGGTGATCCCGCCGGGTGAACTGGATACCATCATCGACAACATCGGGCTGCCCCTGTCCGGCGTGAACCTGGTCTACAGCAGCAGCGGCACCATCGGCTCGCAGGACGGCGATATCCAGATCGTGCTCAAGGACGGCCATCGTCCGGCCGCTGATTTCATGAAGCGGCTCCGCGAGGTGCTGCCGCGCGAATTCCCAGGCACGCAGTTCTCGTTCCTGCCCGCGGACATGACCAGCCAGATCCTCAACTTCGGCGCGCCCTCGCCGCTGGACGTCTCCATCGCCGGTCGCAACCGCAAGGCCAACGAAGCCTATGCCGAAGCGATCCTCAAGGCGATGCGCCAGATCCGGGGCATCGTGGACGTGCGCCTGCAGCAGAGCTCGAGCTATCCCCAGCTCAACGTCAAGGTAGACCGCTTGCGCGCGGATAGCCTGGGCATCACCGAGCGCGACGTCACCAACAGCATGGTCGCCTCGCTGGCCGGCAGTTCGCAGGTCGCCCCGGCGTTCTGGCTGAACCCGAAAAACGGCGTGTCCTACGCGATCGTAGCGTCCACCCCGCAATACCTCATGGATTCGATGTCCGACCTCAAGGCCTTGCCGGTCACCTCGGCGGGCACCGGTTCGACGCAGATCCTCGGCGGCATCGCCAGCTTCACCCGCGGCCCTAGCGACGCCGTGGTGTCGCACTACAACATCATGCCGTCGTACGACATCTACGCGTCGATCCAGGGGCGCGACCTCGGCGGCGTCGCGGCTGACGTGCAGACCGTGCTCGACCGCTTCGCGGCGAAGCGTCCGCCCGGCACGCTGGTGAGCCTGCGCGGCCAGGTCGGCACGATGAACGAAGCCTTCAGCGGCCTGATCTTCGGCCTGGCTGGCGCGGTGGTGCTGATCTACCTGCTCATCGTGGTGAACTTCCAGTCATGGCTCGATCCGTTCGTGATCATCACCGCCCTGCCCGCGGCCCTGGCCGGCATCGTGTGGATGCTGTTCCTGACCCATACGAGTCTGTCGGTACCCGCCCTGACCGGCGCCATCATGTGCATGGGCGTGGCCACGGCCAACGCCATCCTCGTGGTGAGCTTCTGCCGTGAGCGCCTGGCCGAACACGGCGACGCCTTCAAGGCCGCGATGGAGGCCGGCTTCACCCGCTTCCGCCCGGTGTGCATGACGGCGCTGGCGATGATCATCGGCATGCTGCCGATGGCGCTCACCCAGGAACAGAACTCGCCGCTGGGCCGCGCCGTGATCGGCGGCCTGCTCTTCGCCACCTTCGCCACCCTGCTGTTCGTGCCGGTGATCTTCGCCATCGTCCACGGCCGAACCGCACCCGCGCCTTCTGAAGACCGCCTGATCGGAAACCCCTCCCATGTCGCATGAAGCCTCCGTACCCGCCCAGGGGCGACCGCCCCGTGTTCGCCTGGCCCTAGCCATCGGCGCGGCGCTGGCCGCCGTCGGGGTCATCGCCGGCCTCTCGCTGCGCGCCGTCGAGTCGCGCGACCTCACCACGTGGACCGACGCCCAGCTGACCCCCAGCGTGCAGGTGGTATCCGCCTCGGCGCTCAGCCGCACGCAAGGCCTCACCCTTCCCGGTCACCTAGACGCCTGGATCGCGACGCCGATCCACGCCCGGGTCGGTGGGTATCTCAAGCAGTGGAACGTGGACATCGGCCAGAAGGTGAAGGCGGGCCAGGTGCTCGCGCTCATCGACACGCCCGAACTCGACCAGCAATTCGAACAGGCCAAGGCCGAACTCGTCCGCGCCCAGGCCAGCGTGCGCCTGGCCGACATCACGGCCCGGCGCTGGCAGAACCTGCTCGAATCGCATTCGGTGTCCAAGCAGGAGGCCGACGAAAAGGCCAGTGAGGCGGAAACCGCCAGGGCCAACGTGCTCGCCGCCAAGGCCGACGTCGACCGTCTCGCGGCAATGGAGTCGTTCAAGCGGATCACCGCCCCCTTCGATGGCACCGTCACCGCGCGCAACACCGACATCGGCGACCTGATCACGGCCAACAACGACGGTGGCGCGCCGCTGTTCTCCATCGCCGACACGAGCAGGATGCGCCTCTACACCCAGGTGCCCCAAGGCTACGCCTCGTCCATCGTGCAGGGCATGAAGGTGAAACTGCTCGTGCTCGGCCACGGCGGCGAAACCGTGGACGGCACGCTGATCGGCACCTCGCGGGCGATCAACCGCGCGTCGGGGACGCTGCTCGCCCAGTTCGAAGTGGACAACCCCCACCAGGACCTTCTTCCCGGCGACTTCGCCCAGGTGCAACTGGCGACGCACGCGCCCGGCGACACGGTGACCGTGCCGGCCACCACGTTGCTGTTCCGCGCCGAGGGGCCGCAGATCGCCGTGCTGGGCAAGGACAACCGCGTGATCCTGCGCGACGTGCACATCGCGATGGACCTCGGCGACACCCTGGAAATCGACCAAGGCCTGCACCCCGACGACCGCATCATCGACCATCCGACCGACTCGCTCGCGCAGGGCGACCTCGTACGCCTCGCCGCGCCCCAACCGGAAGACGCCGCCCATGCCAAGCGTGCCTAAGTTCGCTCCCCGTGCGCTGGGGGCGATGCTGGCCCTCGGTCTGGGCGGCTGCTCGCTCGCGCCCGCCTACGTCAAGCCGCCGGTCGGCCCCCTGCCGGACGCCTACAAGGGCGCGGCGCTGCCGGAAGGCTGGGCGCTCGCCGTGCCGAAGGACACCCAGGAGCGCGCGCCTTGGTGGACCATCTATCGCGACGATACGCTGAACACCCTTGAGTCCAAGCTCGACGCGAACAATCCCGACATCGCGGTGGCGCTGGCGCGACGCGACGAGGCGCAGGCCTACCTGCAACAGCTCGACGCACAGCAGGCGCCACGCGTCGACCTCGACGCGAGCCCGACCCACGACCGCCAGTCGGACCACCGTCCGCTGCGCGGTTCGAACCAGCCGAACGAATACGACACGCGCACGATCGGGCTCAGCGCCAGCTATGAACTCGACCTGTGGGGCCGCATCCGCAACGAAGTGGCTCAGGGCCGAGCCCTGGGCGCGGCGGCGCAAGCGGACCTCGCGTCCGCGCGACTGAGCCTGCAGGCGCAGTTGGCCGACCTCTACATCAAACTGCGCAGCCTGGACGTCGAAACGCGCATCGTGCAGGACTCCCTTGGCGCTTACGCGCAGGGCCGCACGATCACGCAGAAGCGGATGGACGGCGGCGTGTCGTCCGGCCTCGACGTGGCGCGCGCCAACGCGCAATACGCCGATGCCCAGGCCCAGGCCACCGAACTGCGCGTGCAACGCGCCCTCGTCGAACACGCGATCGCCACACTGGTCGGCGTGCCGGCCTCGAGTTTCTCGCTACCCGCGAAAACCACGGCGATGACGCTACCGCCCATTCCGCTGGGGGTGCCGTCCGAACTGCTCGAGCGCCGACCGGACATCGCCGCCGCCGAACGCCGCGTGTTCGCGGCCAACGCGGGCATCGGCGTCGCCCGGGCGGCCTTTTTCCCCACCCTCAGCCTGGGCGCCGCGTTCGGCTGGCAGGACATGGGCCATGGCGGCCTGCTCGCGGCCAGCAACACGTTCTGGAGTCTCGGCCCCGCCGCCGCGTTGAACCTCTTCGATGGCGGGCTGCGCCGAGGTCGCGACGCTGAGGCGAAGGCCGAATTCGCCGCCGCGTCGGGGCAATATCGCGCCGTGGTGTTGCGAGCCTTCCAGCAGGTGGAAGACAACCTGTCGCTGCTGCAGGACCTGGGCCGCGAGGCCAAGGAAGAAACGGCCGCCGCCGACGCCGGCAAGCAGTCGCAGGCGCTGGCGACCAACCGCTACAACGAGGGCGTGGTGAGCTACCTCGAGGTGGTCACCGCACAGACGGCCGCCCTGCAGGCCGTACGCACGCGTTCGGCCGTGCGTTCGGCCTGCAGGG
>CAJYHU010000022.1 GCA_913774655.1 uncultured Luteibacter sp.
AATTTAATTCTTTCCGCTCACGACATCGCTCGCTAACGGACTGCAAAGGGGCACGTTGCGTGGGACTCAGAGGTGCATGGTTCGCTTTCCGGATAAGCGCGGCGAACATATAGCCCGAACGAAAGAAATCCGGCCTGAGTTCGAGGAAACAGAACGCTGGCGACGAGGCGGTCGAGCACCCCGGCGACTCGATCAAGGGATGAATGAGGACTCCCCGCATTTGACCATGGATCGTATCCGACACCCGCTCAATCAGGGATCAACCGCAGCACGAGACGATGTCGGGTTGTCGGATTTCTTACCGGGTTTGCAACGCAGCGCCTTCTTCTCTATCAGATGCCAGGAGGCGGCCGCCAAGGCCAGCGTCACAGGCACGGTGACGGCCAGCAGTTCGAAATAAGGCGTTTGCCGCCCCATGTAGGCGACACCCATTTGTTGCACGGGCCATGCATAGATATAGACGCCGTAGGAAAGATCGCCGATGGCTGAGATGTCGCGCAGGCCAGGCCACGACTGGCTACCCATCACGATCGTGAGCGGCGGGACCATGAAAGCGAGTCCAAGCGTGGTCTGATCGCCGTGGATGAGCGCGCAACCTATCGTCAGGGTCACCAGGATAGCAAGCGGCTTGAGGCCAATGGGAAACGCTCGCAACAGGCTACCCGCGGCGAAGAACACGCCGAAGTACGCCAGGAAATTCGTTTCTGAGCGCATCTCCGCAAATACCAGATAGCCGAAGCTCGCAACCGCCAACGCGATGGAGGGACGTCGTGTTGCGACGGCGGCCACGAGAAGGCCTGCGTAGCAGTAGACCTCGTAAGGAACCGTCCACAGCGATCCGTTGGTGAGATGCCTGGGGTTGTCGGGAAACCCTGTCATGCCAAACGACGCGATCACCGCAAGGGTCAGCGGCATCGACACGCAGAGCGCCGGCGCCATGCGGAGAACGCGGCGTGCCACGAAGCGAAGCACGTGGGGATCTTTCAGCCAGCTGGACGTGACGAGGTAGCCGCTGATCGAAAAGAAGATGAGCACGCCGAGATGGCCGAACGAATCCTCCCCCACGAAGCGTGGCTCCGGACGCCCGGACAGCGCGAACTGATGACTGACCAGCACCAGGAGGGCGGCGATCATTCTCATCGCGTCGAACTGGTTGGGCTGTCGGCGCGATGTAGGGATGGCGTGGACGATGTCTATCCCCGATGGCTGAAGGGCACGGTCGCTCGAATACGGGCACCGACATCGTAGGCGAGGGTTTCTGACCGTACGCGGCCGCTACGGAGGCCAATGAGTGGCTATACAGGCAATGACCGTCGACGCGGAACGACCCACGTGGCCGGCTTGTGCGCGAACGTCACGAACAGGATAAGCGCGACGTCGAACGGCACTTCGTGACCATCGCCTCTTGAGCTCGCCGAGCATGGACGGCACGAGCGCAAGTTAATGCGATCATTCTCGGCGCCTCACGGCCCAGTGCATCGCCCAGACACCTTGCGCGCCAAGGGGTGAACCGACGGGTCGGAAAAGGCATCATGGTGGTCTGAACGCACGGAACCGCCCGTCTTGCACGGCGGTTTCACGGCGCGACGTTAGCCTTCCCCGATCTTTCCCCTCACGGAGACGCACCATGGGCCAGACTGTGATCCTCGATACCACCCGCCCCAGCGAAAGCATGGATGCCTATCTTGCCGAGCCGACTGGCACGCCCAAGGGCGGCATCGTGGTGATCCAGGAAATCTTCGGCGTGAACGCCCACATCCGCAGCGTGGCCGACCGCTACGCCGCCGAAGGCTACGTGGCCATCGCGCCGTCGCTGTTCGATCCGGTGGAAAAACACGTGGAGCTGGGCTACGACCAGGACGGCATGACCCAGGGCGTGAAGTACATCGCCGAACTGGGCCTGCTACGACCGACCCAGGACGTGGGCATCGCCGCGGCGCTGCTCGCCGACCGTTACGGCGTCAAGGTCGGCACGGTGGGCTATTGCTGGGGCGGCACGGTCGCGCTGCTCGCGGCGCTGCGCCTGGGCCTGCCCTCCTCCAGCTATTACGGCGCGCGCAACGTGCCCTTCCTCACCGAGCCGGCCAAGGCCAACGTGATCTTCCACTTCGGCGAGCGTGACCACAGCATTCCGCCGGAGATGGTCGAAAAGCACCACGCGCTGAAGCCTGAGATGGACACCTGGGTCTACCCGGCCGATCACGGCTTCAACTGCGACGTACGCGGGAGCTACGACGAGCCGAGCGCGAAGCTCGCCTGGGAACGCTCGCTGGCCTTCTTCGCCCGCGAACTGGCGTGACTGCGGCCTTTGAACTCGATCCGCGGCTGGCCGCCGACACCGTGGTCGTCGGCGACCTCCCGCTCTGCCGGGTGCTGCTCATGCGCGACAGCCGATTCGCCTGGCTCGTGCTCGTGCCGCGACAGGCGGGCCGGTCGGAAGTGACCGACCTTGCCGCCCCGGACCGCGCCGCGTTGTGGCGCGAAGTGGATCAAGCGGGCGCGGCCC
>CAJYHU010000023.1 GCA_913774655.1 uncultured Luteibacter sp.
AGGCCGGGGTCCCCCCGCTCGACCTGGCCGCCCACGGCCGCCTCGACTTCGAAGCGCCGGATACCGACACCTTCCGCTGCCTGGCCCTGGCCTTCGACGCGCTGCGGGCGGGCGGCGATGCCACCGCCATCCTCAACGCCGCCAACGAAGTCGCCGTGGAAGCGTTCCTCGCCGGTACCCTGCCCTTCCTGGGTATCGCCGAGCTGGTCGAGCGTGTCCTGGAGGAACTGCCGGCCAAACCCGTGGTCGATGTCCAGACCCTCGCGGCGCGTGACGCGGAGGCGCGTCGCGCCGCCCGCGACGTGCTCCGCCGCGCTTACTGCTAAACTCCTTCCACCCAAACGTTTTTTCGAGACCCGCCTCCCCGATGAGCCCCTTCCTTGGTTCCGTGTTCTGGTTGCTGGTGACGCTGGGCGTCCTGGTGACCTTTCACGAATTCGGTCACTACTGGGTCGCCCGTCGCTGCGGCGTCCGCGTGTTGCGCTTCTCGGTGGGCTTCGGCCGTCCGCTGTGGCGGCGCGTGGCGAAAGACGGCACCGAATACCAGATCGCCGCGATTCCGCTCGGCGGCTACGTGAAGATGCTCGACGCCCGCGAGTCCGACGTCGATCCCTCGCAGATGAGCGAGGAGTTCACCGCCAAGCCCGTCTGGAAGCGCATCGCCATCGTGGCCGCCGGTCCGGCGTTCAACCTCATTTTCACCGTGGCCGCGTTCTGGGCGATGTACGTGGTCGGCAAGCCCGACGTGGCGCCCCTGGTGACCGCGGCACCCGGCAGCATCGCCGCCCAGGCCGGCATCCGGCCCGGCGACCGCATCGTCGCGATGGACGGCCAGCCGGTGGACACCTGGAGCGATGCGATGGACGTCCTCGCCAACGCGCTGCTCGGCACTTCGCCGTTGCCGGTCCGCGTGGCGGATCCCGATGGTGCGCGTCGCGACGTGGTGCTGCCCCTGCAGACGATCGACAACACCGGCGACATCGGCCAGCGCTTCAACGCGCTTGGGCTGGCCATGGCGCCCCTGCCCGCCGTGGTCGGCACGGTATTGCCCGGCGACCCCGCCGCACTGGCGGGCCTGCGCCCGGGCGACCGCATCGTCGGCGTCAACGGCCATCCGGTGGACAACTTCGAGGCGTTCACCAAACAGGTGCCTGAGGAAGCCGCCAAATCGCCCACGCTGTCGGTGGCTATCGTGCGCGACGGCCAGCCGAAGACGGTCTCGCTCACGGCCCGCATGAAATCCGAGGCGGGCCAGCCGGCCCGGTGGATGATCGGGGTCTCGGCCGTTCCTCCAGAAACCGCCATTCTCCGTTACGGCCCCGTGCGCGCGTTTACCGAGTCGCTGTCGGCCACCTGGACGGGCACCCGCAACACCCTGGGGCTCATCGGCAAGATGCTCTCGGGCGAGGCCTCCACGAAGAACCTCTCCGGCGTCATCGGCATCGCGCAGGTCGCCAACGACTCGGCCAACCGGGGGCTGGGCTGGTTCCTGAACTTCCTCGCCCTGGTGTCGCTCAGCCTGGCCATCCTGAACCTGCTTCCGATTCCCGTCTTGGACGGCGGACACCTGCTGTATTACCTTATCGAGTTGGTCAAGGGCAGTCCGGTAAGCGAACGCACCATGATCGCAGGCCAGTATGTGGGGCTCGCCTTGCTGTTTACCCTGATGGGGTTGGCGTTCTTCAACGACATCCAACGAATGCTCGTCTCGTGACGAAGGCCCTCGCGTTGCGCGGACCCGAACCACACACGAATCACCCCGGCCATGGACGCACCCGCGCCCACGGTCGAACGACGCCAGGCATGAGCCCGGCGCGTGCTCCTCTTCGGTTGCCGGCCTCGTCCGCCAGCGACTGGACTTAACCCAACGGAATCGACGATGAAGCGTATCGCCGCCCTGATCCTGCTTGCCTCCCTGTCCGCCAATGCGCTTGCCTTCGAGCCGTTCGTCGTTTCCGACATCCGTATCGACGGCCTGACCCGCATCGCGCAGGGCACGGTGCTGAGCTACCTGCCCGTCGAAAAGGGTGACACGCTCAGTGAAGACAAGGCCCAGGCCGCCATTCGCGCCCTGTACCAGACCAAATTCTTCAGCGACGTCGAACTCGACCGCCAGGGCGACATCCTGGTGATCAAGGTCATCGAGCGTCCGGCGATCGCCAAGCTCACGCTTCGTGGCAACAAGGACATCAAGGAAGACGACCTGCGCAAGGGCCTGAAGGAAATCGGCCTGGCCGAAGGCGAGACCTTCGACCGCCTGTCGCTCGATCGCGTGCAGCAGGAGCTGATCCGCCAGTATTACAACCGCGGCAAGTACAACGTGTCGGTCGAACCGCACGTCACCCGCCTGGACCGCAACCGCGTCGCGATCGACATCGAGATCCGCGAAGGCAAGGCGGCCAAGATCAAAGAAATCAACATCATCGGCAACAAGGCCTTCCCCGATAAGGACATCCGCAAGGGCTTCGAGTCGAACACGACCAACTGGCTGTCCTGGTATTCCAAGGACGACCAGTACTCGCGCGAAAAGCTCTCGGGCGACCTCGAGAAGCTCAACAACTACTACCTCAACCGCGGCTACGCCGACTTCGGCATCGATTCCACCCAGGTGGCGATCAGCCCGGACAAGCGTGCGATGTACGTCGACGCCAGCGTGAAAGAGGGCGAGGTCTACACCGTCTCCGACGTGAAGCTCCTCGGTGACCTGATCCTGCCGGAAGATACCCTGCGCAAGCTGGTCTACGTGCACAAGGGCGACACGTTCAACCACGCCGCCATCGAAGCCAGCACCGACGCCATCAAGGGCATCCTCGCGAACATCGGTTATGCCTTCGCGAAGGTCACCCCGGTGCCCAAGCTCGACAAGGACAAGCGCACCGCCGACCTCACCCTGTTCATCGAGCCGGGTAAGCGCGTCTACGTGCGTCGCGTGGTCTTCCAGGGCAACACCCGCACCGAAGACGAGGTGCTGCGCCGCGAAATGCGCCAGCTCGAGGGCGCGTGGTACGCGCAGGGCGCCATCGACCGTTCCAAGACCCGCCTGCAGCGTCTGGGTTACTTCAAGACGGTCGACATCGACAAACAGCTCGTCCCGGGCACCGTCGACCAGGTCGACCTCACGGTGAAGGTGGAAGAACAGTCCGCCGGCTCGCTGATGTTCGGCGTGGGCTACTCGCAGTATTCCGGCATCATCCTGTCGGCCTCGGTGTCGCAGAACAACTTCCTGGGTACGGGCGACCGCTTCTCGGTCGGCGCGGAAACCAGCACGTACTACAAGCGCGTCAACGCCAGCTACGTGAACCCCTACCTCACCGACTCGGGCGTGCAGCTGGGCTATAACCTCAGCTACAGCAAGCTCGACTATGGTGACACGGACCTGGCGAACTACACCTACAGCACCAAGTCGTTCCAGACGACGCTGTCGTTCCCGATCACCGATTACGACTCGCTCTCCACGAGCCTTGGCATCAGCTCGAATCTCATCAATACGTCTGCGCTGACACCGGCTCAGCTCACGGCCTACATGCATGCGATCGGCCACAGCACGATCCATTCGTGGACGTCGAGTCTCGGCTACACGCATGATACCCGTAACAGTTATTGGGCTCCGACGCGTGGCGGGCAGTTGACGGCGTCGGTCGAGGGTGCGCTGCCGGGCTCCACGGTGCAGTTCTACAAGCTGTTCGGCGAAGCCAACCATTACTGGCCGATCGGCAAGGGCTTCGTGCTCTACCTCGACGGCCAGGTTGGCTACGGTAAGACGTATGGACAGACTTACGATAACGATGGTGCGGCCTACAATCCTGCAGATCCCAATAACCCGACGCGGTATTACAGCAAGGGCGAAAAGGTAGATTTCCCCTTCTGGGAAAACTATTACGCCGGCGGCGTGCGCGACGTACGCGGCTTCCAGGACAATACCCTGGGTCCCCGGCTTTGCGACGGCGGCAGCACCACGGCCGTGCCGGACAGCCATGGCCGTTGCTCGGGCGGCTACTACACCTACGGCCAGCCGATCGGTGGCGCGTTCAAGGTGCTGGGCACCGCGCAGGTCTTCCTGCCCCTGCCCTTCCTCAAGGACGTCAACACGGCCCGCGTGTCGTGGTTCGTGGACGTCGGCAACGTCTACAAGGATTACCAGTCCTTCAACGCCAGCGACCTGCGCGCCTCCACGGGTCTGTCGCTGCAGTGGCAGGCGCCGATCGGTCCGCTGATCATCAACTTCGCCGTGCCGTTCCGTAAGAAGGATGCCGACAACCGCTTCGTCGAGCGCATCCAGTTCACCTTCGGCAACACGTTCTAAGGCGTGAACCGCAAGGCGTGAACAGTAAGTAGAATCGTGGGGTGGCAGGGAGCGATCCTTGCCACCCCTTTCTTTTGGGAGCACTTCCGTGAGCGGGAATCCGCAATTCACCCTAGGCGAGCTGGCCGAACGGTTTGGGCTCGAAGCGCATGGCGATCCGGCCACCGCGGTCGACGGCATCGGTACGCTGGCCGCGGCCACGCCGACGCAGTTCACCTTTCTTTCGAATCCGAAATACACCTCGCAGCTGACCGACACCCAGGCCGGCATCGTGGTGCTCAACGCCGATGCCCTGCCGCTACGCAAGGGTGCGGCCCTCGTGGCGAACGACCCCTACGTCGCCTACGCGAAAATCGCGGCGCTGTTCGAGAAGCACCCGTCCGCCCCCCGCGGCATCCATCCCAGCGCCGTGGTATCGGCCTCCGCGCGCGTCCATCCCACCGCGAGCGTCGGCCCCTGCTGCGTGGTCGAGGACGGCGCGGTGATTGAGGAAGGCGCCATCCTGGGGCCTGGATGCACCATCGGCCCGGGCTGCGTCGTGGGTGCCGATTCACGCCTGGTGGCCCGGGTGACCCTCGTGATCCGGGTCACGCTCGGCAAGCGCGTGCTGGTCCATCCGGGCGCGGTCATCGGCTCGGACGGCTTCGGCCTCGCTTTCGACCGCGACCACTGGGTGAAGCTGCCCCAACTGGGCGGCGTCCGTATCGGCGACGACTGCGAAATCGGCGCCAACACCACGATCGACCGTGGCGCGCTCGACGATACGGTGCTGGAGGACGATGTCCGCCTCGACAACCAGATCCAGATCGCCCACAACGTGCACATCGGCGCGCACACCGCGATGGCCGGCTGCTCGGCCGTGGCGGGCAGCGCGAAGATCGGCCGCTACTGCCTCATCGGCGGCAACGCGGGCATCCTCGGCCACCTCGAACTCACCGACCGGGTTACCATCACGGCCAAGAGCCTAGTGACGGCCTCGATCCGCGAACCGGGCGAGTACTCCTCCGGCTCGCCGCTGCAGGAAAACCGCCAGTGGCGCCGTAACGCGGCACGCATGAAACACCTCGACGAGTACGCGCGCCGCCTGGCGGCGCTGGAAAAGGACAAAGGGCAATGAGCGATTCGAAACCCGCCGTGAAGCTCCCGGTGGACGTGGAACAGATCCAGCAGTTGCTGCCGCACCGCTACCCGTTCCTGCTGGTCGACCGGGTCATCGAGATCGAGCCGGGCAAGTGCATCACGGCCATCAAGAACGTCACGATCAACGAGCCGTTCTTCCAGGGTCATTTCCCTGGCCACCCGGTGATGCCGGGCGTGCTCATCGTCGAGGCCATGGCACAGACCGCCGGCCTGCTCACCCAGATCACCAGCCAGCTCGACGGCCAGGGCGGTAGCCCGCTGTTCTACCTCGTGAAGGTCGACAACGCCCGCTTCTCGGCGGTCGTCGCCCCGGGCGACCAGCTGCGCATGGAGGTCTCGCTCAAGCGCCTGATCCGCGGCATGGGGCTGTTCGAGGCCCGCTCGCTCGTCGACGGCAAGGTCGTGGCGTGCTGCGAGCTGATGTGCGCCGCCAGGAGCGACAAATGATTCATCCGACCGCGCAGATCGATCCCTCCGCGCGTATCGCGGACAACGTCAGCGTCGGTGCGTACACGATCATCGGCTCGGACGTCACGATCGGCGAGGGCACCGTCATCGGTCCCCACGTGGTGATCGACGGGCCCACTACCATCGGCCGCGACAATCGCATCCTCCAGTTCGCCTCCATCGGCGGTCCGCCGCAGGACAAGAAATGGCAGGGCGAGCGCACCGAAGTGATCATCGGCGACCGCAACCTCATCCGCGAATTCGTCACGATCAACCGCGGCACGGGCGACGGCGGCGGCGCGACCCGCGTGGGCAACGACAACTGGCTGCTGGCCTACGTGCACATCGCCCACGACTGCCAGGTCGGCAACAACATCGTGTTCTCCAACTACTCGGCCCTGGCCGGTCACGCCGAGATCGGCGACTGGACGATCCTGTCGGGTTATTCCGGCGTGCACCAGTTCTGCAAGGTCGGCGCCCACGCCTTCCTTGGCATGGGCTGCCTGGTCGGTTCCGACGTGCCGCCGTTCGTGATGATGGCGAACGAGACCCGCGGCCGTCCGCGCGGCATCAACAGCGAAGGCCTGAAACGTCGCGGTTTCGACACCACGCGCATCGCCGCCATCAAGCGCGCCTACCGCACGCTCTACATGGCCGGCCTCCCGCTGGCCGAAGCCCGCGAGCAGTTGCAGGCGCAGGCGGAAGGCAGTGAAGACGTGCGCCAGATGCTCGACTTCCTCGATCGCAGCGAGCGCTCGCTCGCCCGCTGACCCGGGTACGGCATGGCACAGCCCCGTTCCGCTCCCTTCATCGCGCTGGTCGCCGGCGAAGACTCCGGTGACCAGCTCGGCGCCGACCTCATCGACGCGCTGCGACGGCGCTATCCCGGCGCCCGCTTCGCGGGCATCGGCGGTGCGCGCATGCTCACCCGCGGCTTCGAGTCGTGGCACGACATCCGCGAGCTTTCGGTCATGGGCTTCGCCGAAGTCGTGCGGCACCTACCCCGCCTGCTGCGCCTGCGCAAGACGCTCGTCGGACGCCTGCTGGCCGAACGGCCGGACGTGGTCGTGGGCATCGACGCGCCCGACTTCAACCTCGGCGTCGAGCGTCGGCTCAAGCAGGCGGGCCTCGCCACCGTGCACTACGTCAGCCCCTCCGTGTGGGCCTGGCGCGAGAAGCGCGCGGAAAAGATCGGTCATTCGGCGGACCGCGTTCTCTGCCTGTTTCCAATGGAACCGCCCATCTACGCCCGGCACGGGGTCGACGCGCGGTTCGTCGGCCACCCACTGGCGGATCGCTTTCCCATGGTGTCGGACCGCGCGGCGGCACGCGATGCCCTCGGCCTGCCCCACGCCACCCCGGTGCTCGCCGTCCTGCCCGGCAGCCGGCCCAGCGAGATCGAACGCGTGGGAGCCATCTTCATCGACGCCGCGCGGCGCGTCGCTACCGAGCGACCCGATGTACGCATCGTGGTGCCTTCGGCCAACGAACGCGTGCACGCCCGGCTGAACGAGCTGCTCGCCGGCTTCCCGGGCACGCCGCCCCAACTCGTCGACGGACGGGCCCATGAGGCCATGCTCGCCGCGGATGCCGTACTCCTGGCCTCCGGCACCGCCACGCTGGAGGCCATGCTCGCCAAGCGCCCGATGGTCGTCGGTTACCGCGTGTCGCCCACGAGCTATCGCATCGCCAAGGCGTTACGCATGCTGAAGACCGACGTCTACAGCCTGCCCAACATCCTCGCCCGCGCCTGCGGGTTGGGCCAGCAACGCCTGGTGCCCGAATTCATGCAGGACGACTGCACGGCCGAACGCCTCGCCGGCGCCACGCTCGACCTGCTGGCCGACAGCGAGCGGCGGGGTGCGATGGTGGCCGCTTTCGAATACCTGCACCAGCAACTGCGCGGAGGGCTCGACGGCCGGGCCGCGGACCATGCCGCGGACGCGATCGCCGGGATGCTCGCCGATCGCGGGTTGCCTGCGGCCACCGACGCGCACTAGCCTCACGCCATGCCTCGCAAGTCCAACGTCACCCGCCAGCTCGCCCGCGACCTTATCGTCGCCGGCGTGGACGAAGCCGGTCGCGGACCGCTCGCCGGTCCGGTGGTCGTCGCCGCCGTCATCCTCGATCCGGCGCGCCCGATCCGTGGGCTCAACGATTCCAAGCAACTGGACGAAACCACCCGCGAGAAGCTCTACGGCCGCATCGTCGAGCGCGCGCTGGCCTGGTCGGTGATCTTCGTCGAGCGCGAGGAAATCGACCGCATCAATATCTTCCAGGCCACCATGGTGGGCATGACGCGCTCGCTCATGGGCCTCGCGCTCGCGCCCCAGATGGCCCTAATCGACGGCAACCGTCTGCCGCGCACCCTGCCCTGCGACGCACGCGCGGTGATCGGTGGCGATGCCAGCGAGCCCGCGATAAGTGCCGCGTCGATCCTGGCAAAGGTCAGCCGCGATCGGCATATGCACGCGCTCGATGCGGTGCATCCGGGCTATGGCTTCGCCCGGCACAAGGGCTACGGCGTGCCCGAGCACCTCGACGCCCTGGCGCGGCTGGGGCCGTGCGACGTGCACCGCCGCAGCTTCGCCCCGGTCACGCGCTGGTTCGAACCGGCCGGCGCGCCGGTGGCCGACCTTTTCGACGCGGTCGTCGCTTAAGCCCTAAAGCTCCGGAAGTTCCCGCCGATAAGACCGGCAACGCCTTCATCCGGCGCCGGTTTATTCATCACTACAGGGACTTCCCCATGAACAAGATCGCCATCGTCGCCGCGCTGCTGATCGCAGCCCCGATCTCGGCCCACGCCGCCTGCTCGGCCAAGGACTTCTCCATCGACGGCTTCGCCGTGAAGCTCCAGCAGGGTGCCGGCCAGCCGCGCTTCAGCATGAAGGGCAATCTGGTCAACAAGTGCACCGAAGCCGCCGCCGCGCAGATCCGCATCGATGCGAAGGACGCCTCGGGCAAGGTCATCGCCAGCAAGCAGGGCTGGCCCGCCGGCACGTCGAACATCGAGCCGGGCAAGAGCGTTGATTTCGACCTCGGTCGTCTGTTCCGCTACTCGCCCGACATGCAGGACTACACCGTGGTCGTGTCGGACGTGAAAGCCTGGTAACACGCCGCCTTCGGCGAGGGCCAGCGCACCGCCGGCCCTCGCTTGCGAACGTGTTTAGAGGGGTATCCAGGCGATGCGCTCGCCTTCGGCGAACACGGTCGTCCGCGACGGCAACCACGCCAGCACGTGCGCCGCCGCGAGATTGCTCAACATGTGCGACTCCTGCCGGGGCAGGGCCCAAAGACGCGCGATGCCATCACTCAGATCCAGCCGCATCCGCACCAACCGATCGCGTTCGGCGTCGGCATCGAGGCTCGCTTGCAGTGTTCCCTGGCGCCACGCCGGCTGGGGCGCGGTTTCGCCGCCCAGATGGCCGAGTACGGCCCGCGCATGGATCGCCAGGCACACCAGCACCGCACCGGGATTGCCCGGCATGCCCAGCAGCGCCTTGCCGTCGTCGCGCAGGCCATACCAAAGGGGTTTGCCTGGCTTCTGGGCCACCTTCCAGAACACCCGGCGCACGCCGAGACGATCCGCCACGAGCGGCACGTAGTCGCGATCGCCCACCGACACGCCACCGCTGGTGATGACCAGGTCGGCGCTGTCCAGCGCGGCGCTCAGGGCTTCTTCCAGCGCGTGCTCATCGTCGTGGACATAGGCGACGACTGGCTCACCGTAGCCGTGCTCCACCATCCACGCGCGCACGAGGGGACCGTTGGCGTCATAGACCTGGCCCGGACCGAGCGGCTGGCCCGCACGCAACACCTCATCGCCGGTGATCAGCACGGCGACGCGAGGCCGCCGGTGAACATCCACCTCATGCACGCCCGCCATGGCGAACAAGGCGATCAGGCCCGACGTCACGCGTTGGCCCGCCTCGGCGAGCACGGCGCCCTCGGCCAGTTCTTCGCCTTCGTGGCGGATCGCCGCGCCCACGCGCACCGGCTCGCGCAACACCAGCGTGTCGCCATCCCGGTCGACGATCTCCTGGCGGGCCACGGCGTCCGCGCCGTCGGGCAGTACGGCGCCGGTAAGAATCCGTATCGCCTGCCCCGGGCCGACCGCGACATCGGTGGGCGATCCGGCCGCCGATGTGCCGACCAGGTGCCGCGCCTGCGTGCCGTCCGCGGCGCGCAAGGCATAGCCGTCCATCGCGCTCTGGGTGAACCGCGGCAACGAGACGCGCGCGACGGGCGCCGACGCCAACACGGCACCCAACGCCATCTCCACGGGCACGCGCTGCGTCGGCAGCGGCCGCAGCGACGCCGCATACCGCGCCAGCGCCTCCTCGAGCGCAAGCAAGGCCATCGTCAGGCGTCTCCGCCGTAGCCGCCGGCGTGGCGTCCGCCCCGCCTCGCGGTTTCGAGCAGGTGGACGATGCCGGGCAACGTGGCCGCGAGTGATTCGGACGCCCCGCCGCGGCTGCCGGGGAAGGTCGCCAGCAACGCATCGCCCACGTAACCGGCGACGCCCCGCGATAGCATCGCGAACGGCATGCGCCGCTGTCCGAACGCGCGCGCGGCTTCCATGATCCCGGGAATCTCAACATCGAGCAGGGGCGATACGGTATCGACGGTGATGTCGCGCGGGCCCAGGCCCGTGCCCCCTACCGTGACGATCAGGGCGACGCCGGACGCCGACAGCTGACCGATCGCGTCACGCAGCGCGTCCGCATCGTCCGCCAGTACCCGGTAGTCGACCGGATCGAAACCGGCCTCGACGAGGGCGTCGCGAACGAAAGCCCCCGCCGTATCCTGTGCCGCGCCGGACGCGACCGTATCGGAGAGCACCACGACGGCCGCCGCGCGCGGCTGCGACAGGTGGCGCCGATAGTGCGACTTTCCGCCCGTCTTGCGTTCGAGCCGGCAGTCGCCGATGTGCATGTCATCGGGCTCGCAATAAGGCTTGAGCATGTCGTATAAGGTGAGCGCCGCGAGGCTGGCCGCGGTGAGCGCTTCCATCTCCACGCCGGTGGGACCGATGGTCTGTACCTCGGCCGTCACGCGCACGGAGGTCTGGGCGAGGTCATACGTAACCTCCGCACGATGGATCGGTAGCGGATGGCACAGCGGAATCAGCTCGTCGGTGCGCTTGGCGGCGAGGATGCCGGCGACGCGCGCGGTCTTCAGCGCGTCGCCCTTCTCCGTTTCACCGCTGCGCAGCAACTCGATGCAATGGGCCGGTGCGTGCAGCGTCGCGCTGGCCCGGGCCACGCGCAGGGAATCCGGTTTAAGGCCGACGTCTTTCATCCGTGACTCGTGTGCGCGTGAGAGTGAGAGTGCGGCACCGACGGCGCGTCGGTGTCGAAGTCGTCGCGGATGCAGCAACCTTCGACGAAGGCGCTGCTGCCGTCGGCGTAGAATTCTTCTTTCCAGATCGGGGCGCCATGCTTGACCGCGTCCACTGCGTAACGGCAGGCGTCGAACGCCTCGGCGCGATGCGGTGCGCGCACCACGCAGGCGATCGCCACGTCGCCGATCACCAGGTCGCCCAGGCGATGCACGATGCGCACGTAGGGCACGCCGAACCGCCGACGGGTGGCGTCTTCCACGTCGCGGATGGTTTTCGCGGCAAGCGCTTCGTGCGCGGTGTAGCGAAGGCGAATCACGCTCCGACCCTCGTGGTGATCGCGCACGGTGCCGACGAAAAGCGCCAGCCCCCCGCACTCGGGATGGGCATCCAGTTCAAGCAGCGGATCGATGGCGACGGGATGATGGGACAGCACGGCACGCTCCATGGTCAGCCTCCCGCCACTGGCGGCAGCAGGGCGATGCGGCCGTCCGCCGGCAACGGATCGTGCCGACGCACGATGGCGTCGCCCGCGGCACAGGCGCAACGGGCGAGCCGTTCGGCCAGGTCGGGCCGGGCGGCGTCAAGCGCGAGCAACGCATCGCCCACGGTGTGCGCGTCGCCGACGTCGAGTGGGAATTCGCGGGTGCCGGCCAGCCGTTCGAGGCTGGCATAGAATTCGAAAACGATCGTGGTCATGGTCGGGCTCATCCCCCCATCGAGTGCATCGTGGTGGCGCGTTCGACGGGGCCGGGGCGCACGGCATAGCCGGCGTCTTTCAGCCACACGGCGCGCCGCACGATCGCGGCCAGCGCCTCGTCGTCGTCGCCGCTTCGCATGCGCCCGCCCAACGGCGTGCCGACGGGGGAAAACAGACAGGTAAAAAGTTCGCCCGTGGCGGTGAGCCGCAGGCGATCGCAGGTGCTGCAGAACGGTTGGGATACCGTGGAAATGATGCCCAGGTCGTAGTCGTCGTCGACACGCCAGGGCGTGGCCGGATCGTTGCCCCGGGCCTGGCGCTCGACAGTGTGCCCACGTTGCCGGATCGCCTGGATCATGTCCGCTTCGGACACCACCGCATCCCGGCGCCACTGGCCCGGGGCGTCCAGCGGCATGTACTCGATAAAGCGCAACGGCAGGCCCCGTCGCATCGCCCATTCAAGCAATGCCACGACGTCGCCGTCGTTGTCGCCGCGCACCACCACGGCGTTGAGCTTGACCTTCGCGCCAGCGGCGACGAGCGCGTCGATGCCGTCGAGCACGGGTGCGATCTCGCGGCCGGTCATCCGCCGGAATAGCGCCGGTTCGACGGCATCCAGGCTCACGTTGAAGTCATCGATGCCCGCGGCGACCAGGTCGCCCGCTCGCGGCGCGATGCGTGACGCGTTGGTAGTCATCGACAGACGGCGCAGGCCCTGCGCACGCAGCCCATCCAGGGCGAGGACGCACTCGCGCAGATCGCGGCGCAGCAGGGGCTCGCCGCCGGTGAGCCGGATCTGCTCAATGCCGTGGGCCACGAACAGACCGGCCAGGCGCACGACCTCATCGCGCGAGAGCAGGCTGGCCCGCGGCAGCCAGTCCGGCTGTTCGGGCATGCAGTACGTGCAGCGGAAATTGCAGCGATCGGTAAGCGATATCCGCAGCTTGCGCTTGGTACGGCCGTGACTGTCGGTGAGTGGGAGCATCGTGGCCTTGGGGGCGAGCCGCGGAACAGTACACATCGTGCCAGAGTTCGCGTCGAGGGATCATCATACGCCCGCGACGGACGCGCGAGGCTGACTTTTTCCGCAACGCGTCAGACAAACCCCGAAAAAAAAGGGCCCAAAACGGAAAAAATCTTCGCGGACCCTATTTTCAGCGGACCAAAGCAACGCTAGAGTGAGTCGCCCGCTGGGCACCGGCCGCCAATGGCCGCACCATTCGAATCACGTGACAAGGATAACCATGGCCAAGACCACCAAAACGGCGGCGAAGAAAGCTGCCAAGGCGCCCGCCAAGGCTGCAAAGACCGCCAAGGCCCCGGCCGCCCTCAAGCCGATCAAGGATCCGCTGTCGAAGTCGTCGCTGGTTGCGCACATCGTCGAGCAGAGCGGCGTCGACAGCAAGAGCGTCAAGGCCGTGATGGCCTCGCTCGAAGGCGCGATCTCCGCGTCGGTTCACAAGAAGGGCGCCGGCACGTTCACGCTGCCCGGCCTGCTGAAGATCACCTCCGTCGCCGTGGCCGCCAAGCCGAAGCGCAAGGGCAAGGATCCGTTCACCGGTGAAGAGCGCTGGTTCGCCGCCAAGCCCGCCTCGGTGAAGGTCAAGGTCCGTCCGCTCAAGAAGCTCAAGGACGCCGCCGCCTGATCGACCGATCCGCGCAGTGCACGTGAAAGGCCCCCACCGCGAGGTGGGGGCTTTTTTTTCGTTCATCGCGGAAGTGGGGGCGGAGGCTGAGCGGATACAGGCCCTGCCAGGTGCAACGCGCTCTGGCGCTACCAGGCCACCAAGAGCACCACGACTCGCGGGATCGACCCATCCACCCGGCCAGGAGGTCGATCGCCGGGATGGCCCCCAGACTTCCGTGAAAAACGTCTTCTGGAGCGAGACGCAGGAGGTGGCGCGGCGATGCGGGAGATCGCCGCGCCACGCGCTCTCTCCCTCTCGAGCGTGCGCCCCCACTTCCCCACCCCCACCCCTTGACTACACCTGTAGCCAAGCGCATCCTGCCTACAGATGTAGTCAGGAGCATCGCATGAGCGGCAAGACCATCGGCGACCAGGAACTCGCCTTGTTGCAGTACATCCAGGCCGCGCCGAAAAGTTCGGTGGGCGACGTTTTCACCGGTTACGGCGAGCCGCGCGGGCTGGCCCGCTCCACCGTGCTGACGATGATGGAACGGCTGCGCGCGAAGGGGTATCTCTCCCGGCGCAAGGCGGAGGGCGCCTATCGCTACAGCGCCACTAACGGCAGCGAGCAGGTGATGACGGGCGCCATCGGGCGTTTCGTCGAGAAGACCCTGCAGGGCTCGGTCTCGCCCTTCGTCGCATGGATGGCCGAACGCGGGCAGGTGAGCGACGCGGAGCTGGCCGAACTCGAAGCCCTGGTCGACACGCTGCAATCGCGGCGCAAGGGGCGCTGACATGCCAACCTTCGCCGATCTGGTGCTTTCACGGCTGGCCCACGCATCCGCCCAGGCCGTGGTGCTCGGTGGCCTGGCGCTGCTGATCTGTCGCATGCTGCCGTCGTTGTCCGCCGGGATGCGCGCCACGCTGTGGTGGTTGCTGAGCGCACAGATGGTGGTCGGCATCGCCTGTCCCTCGCTGCTCGAACTGCCCCTGCTTCCCGCACCACGTGCCCACGCGTCGACCACGATCGTCATCGACGCCCGG